>JAZRKS010000145.1:0-7265 GCA_045646445.1 Eubacteriales bacterium
CTTGGCTCACAGAACGACATGGCTACGATCCGACTTGGTTTCCGCGGTGGTTCCCTCGGTTTCTTCTTTTCCTTCTTCTTTTGGGGTTTCCTTTTCGGGGCCTGCAAATGCGCCGTCGGCAATGGCGGTAACGGGTATGCCGTCAAGCTCTGTAGGGATGATCAGGTGCTCTTTGGTTCCTTTGTAAGAAAGAATGGTAACGGTGCCGTTTGTAATTTCAAATGCAAAGTCCTCGGCAGTTCCCTCGTTCGCAGTCTCAAAGCCAGCGTTGTTCTCGATCCAAAAATCTACGCCAACGTCCTCAATTTCGACGGGGGAGGTATCAACGGGAGCATCGGTGGTGGTTTCGGGCTCGTTCGGTTTTTTATTTTTGTTGCCGCAGGCGCAAGCACTTGCCGCAAGCAAGCACAGAGCCAAAAGCAGAATCAGTATTTTTTTAGCGTTCATTTTTTGCCGTCCTTTTGCAAAAGATTCTGCTATCATTGTATCACAAAATGTGCTATTATGCAAGAGCCACAGACGATATTTCACAATATTTTCAATTCTGTCACGGTTTTATCTTGTAAAATGCAGAAAAAAGTGATATAATATTGGCAAACAAATGGAAGGAGGGCGTACGATGGATATTCTTATTGACGAAGCACTTGCAGGGCAATGTGTTCGCCGCGTTTTGCAGGTGGAATTGAAGCTTTCAACAAAGCTGATCCGCTCACTCAAATACCGCCCTCTTGGCATTGCGGTGGACGGCAAGCCCGTAACGGTGCGATACATCTTATCCCTTGGTGAGTGTCTCTCGCTTGCAGTCGAGGACAGCGAATCCTCCCCGGCGCTTGCCCCCGTGGAGCTGCCGTTGGATATTCTTTATGAGGATGACGACATTGTTGTGCCCGCAAAGCCCGCCGATATGCCCACGCATCCATCGCACGATCACTACACCGATACGGTGGCAAATGCGTTGGCGTTCCGTTACCAAAAAGAAGGGATTCCCTTTGTGTTCCGTCCCATCAACCGTCTTGACCGCAACACAAGTGGTCTATTGCTGATTGCGCGCAACAAGCGCGCGGCGGGAAAGTTGACACAGTCGATGCAAAAGGGAGAGATCAAAAAGACCTACCTTGCCGTGGCAGTTGGTGAAATGCGCGAGCGTGAGGGCGTAATTGATGCCCCCCTGCACCGCACAAAGGAAAGCATTATCGTGCGCGAGGTATGCTCCCCCGATGCTCCCGACGCCGATGCCGCCTTCACCGAATACCGCGTGCTCGCCACCGAAAACGGCCACTCGCTCGTTCTGGTTCGTCCTCTAACGGGCAGAACCCACCAGATCCGCGTGCATTTTGCACACGCGGGACATGCGTTGGTTGGTGACGATCTTTACGGCACGCCCACACCGCTCATCGGGCGACACGCTCTGCACGCATATACGTTATCCTTTCCTCACCCCTTGACCGAGGAAAACATGACGCTTACCGCGCCTCTGTGCGAGGATATGCGAGGGCTGATAGAAAACCTCTTTCCCACTTCCCTTTTGAAAGGAGCTCTTGATGAATACACAAAAAATACGTAAAAAGCCGCGCCTGCCGTTGGTTTGCAAAATCATTTTTGTGCTAACGGCAATCAGCGTTCTTTTATACATTGCGTTTCGTTTAAATACCGATTTTGCAGACTTTTTCAACCGTACAATAAGCCCCTTTGGGCGCATTGCTCTGGCAAAGCTGACGGGGTGGATCCCCTTCTCACTTGCGGAAATGCTGCTCATTCTTTCTCCCGTTATTCTCATCACGGCGATTGTGGTTGGAGTAAAATATCATTGCGGATCGTCGCGGCAGATGTGGATCTATCTTGCCTCTGTTTTTTGCGTGGTGTGCATGGTGTTCAATCTGTTTGTTTGGAACATGGCACCCGGCTACAGCGCGCACTCCCTTGACCAAAAACTGGGGCTTGACCGCAAACCCGTAAGTGCCGAGGAGCTTGCCCAAACTGCGGATATTCTTTTGGAAGAATTGAAAAAGGTGGAGGGTGAGATCCTCTTTATGGAAACGGGCTCCTCTCGCATGCCTTATTCCTACACCGAAATGAATGCACTTTTGATGCAGGCTTACGATAAAGCATGCCAAAAGTATGACTTTATCGATGATTTTCATTCTACCGTCAAGCCCGTAATGCTCAGCGAGCCGATGTCCTACACACACATCACGGGCATTTACACCTTCTTTACGGGGGAAGCGAATATCAACGTCAACTTCCCCGATTATACCATTCCCTACACCGCCGCTCACGAGTTGGCACATCAACGCGGCATCACGCGTGAGGACGAGGCAAATTTTGTTGCCTTTTTGGTATGCCTTGAGTCGGATGATCCTTACATTCGTTACAGCGGCATTTTGAGTGTTTACGAGTACGTGGTCTCCTCCCTCTATTCGGCAAATTACGAGCTTTACAAGGAGAATTACTACAAGCAACCAAAAACAATTATCAACGAGCGCATTGCTTATAGCGAATTTTTTGACAAATACCGCGAGAACATCGTCGCTGACGTAAGTGAGGCGACCAACAACGCATATTTGCAAATTCAAGGCGAAGCGCAAGGCACACGCAGCTATGGAATGGTGGTTGACCTTGCAGTGGCGTACTATCGGGATAAATAAAAAAAGAACGTCACCGCGGTGACGTTCTTTTACTGTTACCATTTCAATTTTATGGGAGCAAGATTATAAAAATCAACGTAGCAAATTTTTCGCGGAGCGATACGTACAGAAGATTTGCCAATGGTGACCGTACCGATTTGGCTGATAAATTCGTCTCGACCGTAGATTCGCAAGGATTGTTCTGCCTTTACAAATCCATCCTTGTCTGTTACTCTTATCAAAGGGAGAAAATCCAATTCATCGGTAATACGGGTAAAAATTTCTACAACAAAATCTTGATTTTCTTTTTTCTTGTACGGGAGCAGGAGTTCTGCTCCGCCCTCAAGTATGTCGTTGAAAGTATCTTCAAAAAGTGTTTGCTGTTCTTGAGAAACTTTCAAAAGCGCTGCTTTTTTTATCGTTTCGAAAACAAATGCATTCTTTTCTTCAAGAGAAAAGCCATTAAAAAGTTCTACATCGCAACCTGCGTCTACATACTGAAACCACGAAAACTCTCTAATTGTGTATCGGTTTACTTCTCTGGCCTCACCGTGAGGGATGCAAGGTGTAAAATTCAAATACAAGTGGTGGAAGTCTTCAAAACCAAAACCTCTATAACGCAAAAGAAACAACAAACGTTGGATTACATCCAAACAATTCCTATGGTCGTATTGATATATTTCGCCAATATATGAAGGCATAGAATTTCCATCTATGTTAGGAATATGCGATTCAAATAACCGGATGTCTCGAATCAAATTTGGGTTCATTTTGCAATTCACCACCTTCCTTGCCCACATTATATCATACCGCATTAAAAAAAACAAGTAGTAGAAGAAAAATAAACCCAAGCAAAGCCACTGTCTGTCATCCTGAGCGGAGTCGAACTTTTACCGAGCGAGGAGCGAGGTAAAAGCGCAAAGCGCTCGCGTTTTGCGGGATCTCGTTCAAAATTTCGGTGGCTTTTTAATGGGATGTTACATTGATACAAAAAGCTACCCAAACTCGTTTGGAGATCCCATCGTCGCTATCGCTCCTCGGTTTTGTATCGGATCGCCACCTGCGGCTCACTCCCTCAACAAAACTTCGACTGCGCTCAGGATGACAGGTTGACGGGTATTGGAAATTGATATTAAGAAAAAAGAACGGCACCGCGGTGCCGTTCTTTTTTTTGTTTTATGTAGTTGCTTCGGCAAGCTCTGCCGTGTTGAGTGTGTTTCTTTCCTCTTCCCACGCGTCGCCGATCTTCTTTTGCAGGCGGCGGTAAAGGATTGCCTGCACGATAAAGGTGATGGTCCAGGATGCACCGTAAGCAAAGAAAATCGTCAAGGGGTGGCGAACCCAAACAAAGACTGTGTTGATCCAAAGCACGCGAACACCGCAAATGCCCGCTACAGAAACAATCATCGGGAGCGTAGATTTTCCCAACGCGCGAATCGCACTGCCGTAGAGCCCTTCAAGATGCCCCATGATATAGAAGGTGCTATTGACAACCAATTTGATTCTTGCAAACTCTACAACCTCGGGGTTTCCGGGTGCATAAAGTGTCAAAAGGGGCAAGCTGACGATGTTGAGAATGCCGTTGAGAACAATTGCCAAGGTGGAAATCGTCAGGGTGCTGGTCTTCATACATTCGCGAATGCGCGGCATATTCTTCGCGCCTGTATTTTGTCCGACAAAAACGTATGCCGCGGTACAAAATCCACCGCAGATGAGCTGCGTGTAAGCCCCCACATTGGATGCAATCGAGCTACCCGAAACGTAAACGCTGCTATTAAAGGAGTTGAGTGCAACCTGCATAACGAGGTTACCGATGGCGAACATGGAATTCTGTATGCCTGCGGGAACGCCAAGGCGCAAGACCTCTTTGAGTGTAGAGACTTCGAGTGTCAGTTGTCGCGGCTCCAATTTGAGCAATCCGCTCGTTTTGAGCATATAGACCAAAATCATAATGCAAGAAATCCATTGTGCTGCCGCAGTTGCAATACCTACACCAAGTGCGCCTTGGTGGAATGCAAGCACCATAACGAGGTTGAGAATGACGTTTACTACGCCCGACGTTGATAAGAAAATCAAGGGACGGGTGCTATCTCCCGTTGCCTGCAGCATGGCGGCACAGTAGCTGTAAATAAGCTGGGCTGGAATGCCCACAAAGTAGGCGCGCATATAAAGCACGGCTTGGTCGATTACAGAGTCGGGCGTCTCCATCAAAACAAGCAAAGGACGCGCAAACACAAATCCGAGGACGCCCAAAAGGATGCCGCACAGGGTCGCTAAGGTTACCGAGGTGTGAACGGTCTTTTTGATTTTATGCTCTTCCCTAGCCCCCACCGCGTGAGAGACCAAGATACCCGAACCAACCGAAAGTCCTACAAAAAAGGTAATAATCATGCTCACCAAGGGACCGCACGCGCTGACCGCCGAGAGTGCAATCTCACGTGCTTCGGGGGTAGCTCCGCCCCATCGACCAACCACAATGGTATCTGCCGTATTGAAAAGCTGATTGATAACAGACGTTGCCATAGTTGGCAGCGCAAACCGTGTTAAGAGTGGGAGGATCTTTCCCTCTGTCATATCTATTTTCACTTTTGCCATTTCGTCCTCCAACGGGCGCGTTCCGCCCATGGGGGTATTCTACACCTCTTTGCGATAAATGTCAAGAGGAACGGAGAAAAAAGGACGGAGAATTTTGAGAATCCCCCGTCCTTTTTTATAGTTTGTTCTTCGCAAATTTTAGCAGCTCTTAGGGGCTTGCTTAAATTTGATGCAGAAGACGTGATCAATCGCTCGTCGCCGTACAAGAGTACGGCAGAGAGATTGAGCGCGGCTAAAAAGCCACACATAAAAATGAAGAAACCCGTCGTTTTTTTTCGACGGGTTTCAACCTTTTATTGTGTGTTCAAAGTTTTAACCAGATTCGAGTTAATCTTTGAGTGTGGCTTTTGTTCTGCGCAAATTTTAGCAGCCCAAATTAGTCGATGCTCATATCGAGCTTAAATCTCATAATCTTGCGCAGGGTGTTCTTGGGGAATTCGGTGTCACGAACCTTCAGAACGCCGATCTTCTTGTAAGGAACTGCGGTACGGTTGTAATCGTCAACGTACTTTTGCAGGTGTGCCTTAATGTCAGTAATGTTGTTCTTTTGGATATACTCATTATCGGGATAAACCTCGGCAACGATTGCGTTATGCTCCATGCCTCTCTTGCTCTGTCCTTCGTAAACGATGATATCGATAACGCCGGGAGTTGCAACGAGCTCGTTTTCGATTTCCTCGGGATAAACGTTCTTACCGTTGGAGAGGATGATAAGGTTCTTCTTACGTCCGGTAATGTAGAGAACATTGTTCTTATCAAGCTTACCGTAGTCACCGGTCTTAAAGTAGCCCTCTTCGTCGATAGCATCCTTGGTTGCGGCTTCATCCTTAAAATAACCGAGCATTACGTTGGGACCGGTTACCCAAATTTCGCCCTCGCCGTCCTCGTTGGGATGGTCGATTTTAACGGTGTCGATATCAAGCACGTGACCTACACTGCCGCGTACGGGGTTCTTGCTGCGGTTAACCGCAATAATGGGTGCGCACTCGGTAATGCCGTAGCCGTTGAGGGTGGAAATACCGATGGCCTCAAAAAAGTTGAGAATTTCGGGGTTGATGGGTGCGCCGCCGGAGATGATCATTTTTACCTTGCCGCCAAATGCCGCGCGAATCTCACCGAAGAGCTTTGCACGAACGTCGATGCCAACCTTGAGCATGCCGTTGCTGACCTTGATCATACGGGCAACCAGCTTTTCCTTCTTCTTTTCCTTCAGGTTTGCCATAATGCGGCGATAGAAGGTTTCAAGATACAGAGGAACGATAACGAGATGCTCGGGCTCTTGCTCCTTGAGTTCCTTTGCTACGTAGCGCAGGCCGCCGGAAATATAGATTTCACTACCGATCATCATGTGACCGATGAGCATAACGGAAGAACCAAAGGTGTGGTGAGGAGGCAGAACGCCAACCGTCTTTTTGCCGAAGTCCATGTAAGGAATGACCGAAGAAAGGTCAGAAAGAATTGCATTTTGAGAAAGCATTACACCCTTACCCTTACCTGTGGTTCCGGAAGTGAATACCAGCAAGGCCATTGCATGAGGATCGATAGGAGCCTTGAAATATGCATCGGGATCAGCAGCGAACTTTGCTCTTCCCTTTTCTATTAAGGATGCAAGAGACACATCTTCTTCCTTACCGCCCAAGTAAACAGTGGGAGTTGCAAAAGACACTTTGCTTTCGATAACGGCCGCTTTTTCCTTGAGGTCTGCATCGCAGAAGAGGAATTTTGCCTCTGCACGCTCAACAGTTGCTGCCAAATCCTCTGCCTGCCAATCGCGGTCAAGAGGGATCAAAACACCACCGATAGAGAGCATTGCATAATAGGTTGCTGCCCACTCGTAGGAAAGCTTGCCGATAATTACACAATGACGGCCTGCACAGCCCATTGCCAACAATTCGCTTGCCAATGCACGTACGTCGTCACGGAATTCAACAAAATTCTTTTTTACAACTTCGGCACGGGGATTCGGACGGAAGGAATAAATGGTATCGGTACCGTATTCCTCAGCACCCCATTCTACCAAAGCTCTTACATTTTCAAAATATTTCG
>JAZRKS010000146.1:0-2552 GCA_045646445.1 Eubacteriales bacterium
ATAAGAAAAAGTACGAATCGTCGGGGACTCTGAACCCGAAGTTCGCGCATAATGCGGTGCGATAATAACATTGGGTGGTAGCGCGAACTCTATTATGTTTCGCTTTGCGAAACATAAGGGGTTCTGAGTCCGTGTGGAACAGCAACATAAAAAGCCAACCGCAAGCGGTTGGCTTTTTATGTTGGTGGGCCATCGGGGACTCGAACCCAGGACCGACCGGTTATGAGCCGGTAGCTCTGACCAACTGAGCTAATGGCCCCAGTTGACCATAATATTATATCGCAAACGGGGGCGTTTGTCAAGAGTTTTTTGAAAAATATATCCTCTATTTGCCGCAATATGGATAAATAATCGACATATATCTTGACTTTTAGGCCTTGCCGTGATAAAATAATATAAAATATTCCTTTTGAGAGGAGTGGCTTCTATGACCAAGCGTGCGCTTGCCGTAATTGCGATATTAATGATACTGCCCATCGTAGTTGCGCTTTATGCGGTTGAAAAATATAAAGAAAACAATCAGGTCGTTGCCGAGTATTGCGGCGGTTTAGATATAATTGAATACGATGGCGTAAAGCTTCGCCGCGTTGAAGGTGCGGAGGAATATCGCTTCCGTCTTGGCGAGTATCTCGGCAAGGTTGGAAATGCCCTCACGGGTGCGCCGCTTTATCGCTTGCTGGATGATGAAACCGGGGCGTATTTCGCAATAGTTGAAGGGAAGAGCAGAATCCTTTATACCAAATCCGGAAAATTGGTGGACGGTGTTAAGGGAGAAGACAGCATCGCAACGCTTTTGGTATTTGACGATTTCCTTGTAGTTGAAAAATACGTCGATATCATTGAAAAGATAACCGGTGTGTCCGGCAAGAGAGTTTCCGTTGATATGTCAAAATTCCCTGAATTCAAGTATTACGATCTCTATCTCGCTTTTGATTTATCCGCTATCGTGACTGAGCACTTCGGAAGGCTCATTTATCTTGCCGAGCGCGAGAGTTGGATACTTATTTCTCCCGAAGATCTCGAGCTCGCTGTCGAGGAATACGGCGATGAGATTGATGAAACGGTATATCTTGCAACGTTGATCTCGGATGAAGAGGTGTCGGACTTGATAAACTCCTATTTTGAGGAGAAAAACGAGGAAACAAAGTAACAAAATTGAATAAATTTTGGCTCCGAATGGGTTCATAACCCGTGCGGATCCTTCTTTTTCGGACGAGAAAAACGGCAAAAATCGGTTTTTAAAAAATATGTAATAAAATGTAATTGATGTATATAAAAGTAAGTGAAAAGGCGAAAAAGGGAAGGGTTTGTCACAAAAAAACGAGCTTTGCGAACGATTTGTGCAAATTGCACAAGCTTGCTCAAAATCAAGGCTTAAATGTGGCTTTTGTGAAGACTTTTGATGCAAAAAAATAGTTGCGCGCGCAATGATTCAAAAGTATCAATGTAAATTAAATTTACCATATTTAAAACTGCAAACCAATAATGCTGCCGTATAGCTTCTATAAAGGCAAATTCGCGCATTTTGCTGAGTTTTTGAGGAAACTACTTGGTAAATTTGATTTACCCAAATTTTGCACTATGTGAAAAGTGTATGAAAAAGTGACGAAAAGGTGTTTTTTCTCATCACTTGACCGCAAATAGTGGTTGAGCAAATAATTTCTTAAAAATTCCTTTTGCTTTAATTAATTAAATAAATAACTGTTGACTAATTTGAGTTATTGTGGTATTATATCGTTATAAATTTTATGGCATTTTGCCGTCCGGACGTTTGGATTGTTGCCGCATACCCAAATATCTGGGAGCAGAGCCGCAAAATTTGATGCCCGTGGGCGACAGTCTCGCCAACGGCTGCCTCTTTTCGGGCAAAAAACTTTTACAGCGGGGCGGTCTTCCGCTTCCCACCCCGCATAGCGGCTCGCGGCAAAACGCGTCAGCGCTAAATCAGCGGAAATTTATCCACCCGCCTGCTCGTGCAGGCAAAAACAAAACAGGAGGAACCATTTATGGCAACGAAATTCAAAAGAGCGGTTGCTCTTTGCCTCGCGATCCTGACCTTCTGCTCAACATTCTTTGTATCGGTTGCGGCAAACGATACTACCAAAGAACCGTTGAAAGCACCCTCGGTCATATCCAACTCTCTCGCTTCGGCAAAGGAACTGCTCGGCACAATTTCGTACGAAGAATACCTTGATGAGTATTCCGAGTACACCCCCGGTGCAGATGCTATCGTGGTAAACGGACTTGACTACATCGCAGATAAGACCACTGCTGTTGTAGGAAAGAACACCTACGAGGGCGTCGACGCGCTCGACACCGCCGACAGCGGAGTTGTTTCCTGGAAGGTAAACATCCCCGCAGAAGGTCTGTACGCTATCAAGATCGACTATTGGCCCATCGCTGATAAGTCCACATCCATCCAGCGTATCTTCCGTATTGATGACAAGGTACCTTTCAAGGAGGCGTATTACATCTCGCTTCCCAAGGTATGGTCCACAATCTATGATTCCGCAGATGAGCACGATTATGACGGTCATACTCGTTACAACCGT
>JAZRKS010000147.1:0-5603 GCA_045646445.1 Eubacteriales bacterium
GGGGTCGGGCTGGTGCAACATTCCCTTATACCCCTCTCCCGTGGTACGCGGCTTGGTTGTATAAAGGCGCGGCACGATGATGATTCTATCGGCAACCTTATCTTGCACGGTACGCAAACGAGAGATGTAGTCGATAACCGAATCCTCGTTATCTGCCGAGCAAGGGCCTATGACAAGAAGAAATTTTTCACTTTTTCCTTCAAAAATCCGTTTCAGCTCCCCAAGAATCGCATCTCTTTTGGCACTGATTGCGGGTGAGACGGGATACTGCTCCTTGATTTCTTTCGGGATAGGAAGCTTGCGGTAAAATTCCATATTCATAACGGAAAATTCCCTTTCGTTGGGTTCAAATTTGTTGTGTTTTAATGCCAAGTGCGTTTAGGCATTCGAAAAAGTTGGGAAAGCTTTTGCCAACTGCCTCGGCTCCCTCAATAACGCCACCCGTCAGGGTTGCAAGAACGGCAAGCGCCATAACGATGCGGTGGTCGTTGTGCCCCGAGAGGGGTTCTGTGGGTGCGTGGAAGGCGGTGGGGGTGATAATAACCTCGTTTTCGAGGATTTTAACCGTTGTTCCGAATTTGCAAAGCTCGGTTGCCATTGCCTCGGCTCGGTTGCTTTCCTTGATGGCAAGGCGGCGCGTAGCGGTAAATCTTGCGCCCTTTTCCTTTGACGCCAAGGCAAACAAAATGGGAGCCAAGTCGGGGCAATCGGCAAGCGATATGGTTGCAAAGCCTTTTTGCAGGGCTTTGAAATGTTCAAAACAGATGCGGTCGCCTTGCAGGGATGCGGGATCGAGGCCCGTGACAGTCACTTCCCCACCAAGCAAATGGAGGGCGGAAAGAAATGCGGCACCCGAATAGTCACCCTCGACGGCAAGGGTTTGTGCCTGCATCGCCTTGCCACCGCAAATACGCAGGGTGTTTTCGTCAAGCCAACTCACATTCGCGCCAAAGGCGGCAAGGGCTTGCAAAGTAAGGAGCACGTAAGAGCGGCTCTCGAATGGTGGGAGAATGTGCAAAATACTCTCTCCCTCGACTTGTGTCAAAGCAAACAGCATGCCGCTAATAAATTGGCTGCTGATATCTCCCGCAAGGGTGTATTCTCCTGCTGCGAGAGGGCCTTTGACGGTAATGCCGCGCTCGGTTTGCTCAAAGGTGAGATTGTGTGCGTGGCAAAGGTCGGCATAAACGCTCATTGGGCGGTGCAACAGTGAGGGCGCGCCCACAAGTGTCATTTCATTTTGAGAGAGCAAACACAAGGGCAACAAAAAACGAAGTGTGCTACCGCTCTCTCGGCAAGGCAAGGTTGCGCTTGAAGCTTTGGTGAAATCGGTGCCTTGGATAATGACGTCGTTATTGTTCTCTTGACACTTTGCGCCAAGTGCGCGCAAGCAGTCAAGGGTTGCCTGCACGTCCTCGCAATCGGAGACGTTCATAATGTGGCTCTCTCCTTGTGCCATTGCGGCACAAATGAGCAAGCGGTGCGCCATACTTTTTGAGGGGGGCGCCGAAACAGTTCCGCGTGCGACCGATGAAAAAATGCGGACGTTCATCGGCTCTCTCCTTTGGAGAGAAGTTCACAGAGGAAGTCTATGGCTTGTAAATATCCTGCAACGCCCTTTCCCGTGATGGTCTTTTGGCAAGCGGCGCGAACGTAGCTGATTTGACGGAAGTCCTCGCGCTCCTCTACCTTGGAGATATGCACCTCAACTGTGGGAATGCCGACAGACTTGACAGCATCGAGGAGTGCAATGCTTGTGTGGGTATAGGCGGCGGGGTTGATAACGATGCCGTCTGCCTTTTTTCGGTATGCCTCTTGAATTTTATCAACGAGGTCCCCCTCGTGATTGGATTGATAGCAAACGACCTCGATACCAAGCTCCTTGGCGTGGGTGTCAATCATTGCAAGGAGTTCTTCGTATGTGGTATTTCCATAATGCTGTGGCTCACGGATGCCTAAAAAATTCAGGTTTGGGCCGTTGATGATGTAAAGCTTCATAAACTCAAAAACTCCTTTCTGATGCGTTCTGCAACCTCTTCGGGCGTTCCGTCACCGTCAATGCGACAATCGGCAGTGGTGCGGTAGCGGTTGTAGCGTTCTTCGTACCGCTTTTGCATTGCCTCAGTTGAGGATGCCAGAGGTCTGTCATTTGTGGGTAAAAGTGCCTCAAGAGGTCGGTCAATAAAGTAAATTCTGCCGCCACGGCGCAAGAGGTCAACGTTCTCGTCGCGCAAAACGGTACCGCCGCCCGTAGCGAGAACAACATTCTTTTTGTTTGATAAAACCTCGCGCAAAACGCGTGTTTCAAGGTTGCGGAAGGCACTCTCTCCGTCGTTTGCAAAGATTTCGGGAATGGAGCGACCCGAGACGCGAACAATCTCCTCGTCAAGGTCGAAAAATTCTCTGTTCAATTCTTTTGCCAAACACTTACCGACGGTGCTCTTTCCCGCACCGGGCATGCCCGAAAGAATGATGTTTTCGGTCTTTTTGAAAATATCACGGTAAATGCGCTCGGTGGTGTCGGGCTCATAGGTGCAATCGAGGAAGAGCTCGGATGCGTGTACCGCTTGGGCAACAAGCATATACAATCCGCCCAGAGCAGGAATGCCTCGCTTTTGCGACTCGATAACAAGTTGTGTTCGCAATGGGTTATAGATGGCATCAATGGCGCCTTCAAGATTGGAAAAAGCGGAAAGATTTACGGGGCAAGCATCGGCGTTGGGGTACATTCCAACGGGTGTGGTATTGATGAGAAGCTCGATGTCGGCATGCTCGTCGGTGAGCTCTGCATAGGTAATCACTCCCTCGCCCTTGGTGCGGCTGACAAGCAAAATCTCTTTTGCGTCAAGGTGTTTGGCAACCGCGAGAGCAGTTTTTGAGGTTCCGCCTGTGCCGAGAATGGCAACTTTTTTGCCTGTAAGGGTGATGCCTGCGTGCAAGATGAGTGCACAAAGGCCGTAAAAATCTGTGTTGTATCCCCACAGCTCTCCACCACGGTTGAGGACGGTATTAACCGCGCCAATGGCTTGTGCCTGCTCGTCAATATACGAGAGATATGGGATAACTGCGGTTTTGTAAGGGATGGTCACATTGATGGCAGAGAAATGCTTCTCGGCAAAAAATGCTTCGATTTCGCGTGGGGAAAGTTCTACGAGTTCATAAGGGTGGCTTTTGAGCTTTTCGTGTATTTCTCTCGAAAAGCTATGTCCCAGCTTTTCACCAATCAAGCCGTATTGCATTGTGTGACCTCCTTCCCTTTTATTTTCTGTTTGGATTATTTCGGAAAATCTGTTCCAAAGCGTTGTGCCATCAAATCGCAAATAACGAGTGCCGCTACGCTATCGACAACAACGCGTGCGCGGTGGATGATGGCAGGGTCGTGTCTGCCCGCGAGCGTGAGCGTGGTGTTTTGACCGTTTGCAAGGTCAACACTTTCCTGCTCTCCAAATATGGACGGTGTGGGCTTGACTGCACAGCGGAAGATAACGGGCATTCCGTTTGTAATGCCGCCGTTGATGCCGCCGTTGTGGTTGGTTTTGGTAATGATGCGGCCGTTCTCTGTGCGAAAAGCATCGTTTGCCTGACTGCCGCGCAAATCTGCCATGCCAAAGCCCGTGCCAAACTCTACACCCTTGATGGCGGGAATTGAGAAAAGCGCGTGGGAAAGCAGCCCTTCAACCGTATCGAACCACGGTTCTCCAATGCCTGCGGGAAGACCTACAATAGCGGTTTCCAAAACGCCGCCAACGCTATCCCCTTCACTTGCGGCATCCTCAATGCAAGCGCGCATCAGGTCTGCCTTTGTGTGGTCAAGCACGGGGAAAGAAAGGTCCGCCAAGGTTTCGATATCGGATTCGTATGAATCAAAGGGACGGTCACAAATATCCGAAATGCGCGAGATATGCGTACCGATGAGAATGCCGTTTTGTCGCAATGCAGAAATGGCAATGGCACCTGCCGCTACGAGGGCTGCAGTGATGCGACCCGAAAAATGTCCGCCACCGCGATGGTCCTGATAGCCGTGATATTTGCACTCTGCCGTGTAATCGGCGTGGCCGGGGCGCGGAACGTTGCGCGTATAATCTGCCGGGCGTGTGTTGGTATTGGGAATGAGGATGCAAAGGGGTGTGCCCGTGGTCTTGCCTTCAAATACACCGCTGACGATGCGAAATTCGTCGGCTTCGACGCGAGAGGTAGAGATTTTTCCTTGCGGACGGCGTAAGGAAAGCTGGTGGCGGATAAAGTCTTCGTCAATATGCAACCCGGGGGCAAGTCCATCCAGAACCGCTCCGATGTATTCACCGTGGCTCTCGCCAAAGAGCGTGACGGCTACGCTTTGTCCAAACGTATTTTTCATTTCTTCATCCTCCTATCTGCTCGCGAATATACTGTTGCCATTCTGCAAGCGGCATTTTTTCTGTGCGGGAAGAACCGACGGCATCAACAAATACGGCGTTGATACGGTCGCCCTCGCATTTTTTATCATGTGATGTGAACTGCAAAATGGTTTCAAGGTCTCCCTCAATTTTGGTGGGAAGTCCGAGAGATTGCAATACTGCAACCAAACGCGCGCGCACGTTGGGTGCGCACATGGGAATCATTCCAAGCGCGACACATTCGCCGTGATAAAGATCTCCCTCACTTGCCGCCTCAATGCCATGACCGAGTGTGTGACCGAAGTTGAGAATGCGGCGCAGATCGCTTTCCTTTTCGTCCTTCTCCACAACGGATTTTTTGATGCGGAGTGAGCGTTCAATAACGGTGTCGATTTTTTCGACTGCCTCGCCGCGCTCAAAGATTGCAAAGAGCTCGGCATCGGACGTCAGCGCCATTTTGAGGGCCTCGGCAAGTCCGTTTGCGATTTGTCTTTTGGGAAGTGTGGAAAGTACGTTGGGGTCAATAATGACCGCCTTTGGCTGATAAAACGCGCCCACGATGTTCTTCACACCGCCAAAGTTAACGGCTACCTTGCCGCCGATGGAAGAATCGACCTGCGAAAGAAGGGTGGTGGGAATATTGTAAAAATCGATGCCACGCATAAAGATCGATGCGGCAAAGCCCGCAAGATCGCCAACAACACCCCCACCAACGGCAACAACACAGTCGGTGCGGTTAAAGCCGTTTTGGAGCATTACGGAAAGGAGCACTTGAAGAGTTGGAAGACTCTTGCTCCCCTCTCCCTCGGGTACGGTGACGACATGTGCCTCGCGGCACTGCTTTGCAACTCTTGCGGCATATTCTGCAGGAACGCCGCTGTCTGTGACAATGAGAACTTTTCTATCAAGAGACAACCATTCACTTGCTTTGTCGAGCGCACCGCGCTCGATGAAAACGTCGTAGTTCCCCACCCCTACGTGCATAGTGGCTTCACTTGTTAAAGCCTGCTGATACCCACGGGAAAGTGCCATGTTGTTACGCAAAAAATTCACGTAGTAATTGCACAAGTTTGCATCATCGGTAAGAGTCAACATGCGGTTTGCGTTGTTGGCAATTACCTCTGCCTCGCGTGCGGCATCGAGAATGGGGAGTGCGCGTTCCTTTTTGTAGGCGGCTATCCTTTCGGCGGCTTGCATGCGGCGCACAAAAAGCTCTGCCATTTCCTT
>JAZRKS010000148.1:0-3170 GCA_045646445.1 Eubacteriales bacterium
AAGGCACACCGAATGGTGTGCCTTGCTTTTTGCCGTTATGGATGTTGTTGATTCGAACTAAGAAAATGTGCTAACATTTTCAAGGTTTTTCGCTATGGAGATGCGAGATAACAGCACCCCAAAAGTGTTTAGCTTTTGGGGTGCTGTTTATATATGACTGTTCTTAAAATCTGTCATTACAGCGATAACTGAATATCGGCAACTTTGATATCGGGATTGTCCAGCACCTGCTTTAGTACATTCAGATAATAGGTATGGAATTTGCTGACATCATCTTCACTGGTGATTTTGGTCTGCACGTCGTAAGCCATATCAATTTCCTTGGTCTTGGCGTTCAAAACTTGAATGACATAGGCGGGAAGCGCGCTATTACCGTTGGTATACAAATCAAACTCCACGCCCTCGGGCATATCAACGGGTACGTGTGAATAGGCAATCGAATAGTAGATCAGAAGAGGCGAAGAACGGTAGATGTTGTGCATTAAGGCCTCAAAATCTCTATCTTTAAACTTGACATGTCTATAAAGACCAATCTGAGCAACCGAGAATGCCTTCATATTCTCCTCGAAGGAAAGGGTGTAATCAATCTTGGTATAACAAGCGGCGCTTTGCACCTTAGGGCCGGCACAGTGCTTTTCCTGGACGGAATTGCGGCAATTATAAAGACCGATGGGCATAATGTTCTGGAGGTTTCCGTTGAGCTTAGCCAAGGTGATAGAGTTGGCGTAGAAGAGCAAATTCGCAGGCGAGCATAGATTGTTCTGACAATAGGTCAGCGCCTTTTCTACCAAATCCGCGTCAATCTTGTGACGGTAGGTCTTCGTGCTGTTACGGATAAGGAAAATGGGCATGCTTCGATGGTGTTTCTTAAGCTGCTTTTGCCAAATGGGATTGTCGGGGCCGTGAATACCGGCATAGAAAGGCTCGGGATTATTGGTGAGCAGATCGGTGAAGTACTCCAAGTGTTTTTCCGCCAAATTGCCTTTGGCGTTCTTTTCGACATCCTTTTTGATAATCTCCTCAAAACTTGCGGGGGCGGGGGGCAGTGCCTCGCCCTTCTTCAGCGCGTTATACACGTTGATAAGGTCCATATACAAGACGTTGATTCCATACAGGTCAGTGACCAGATGACAAATCTTGAAAAACACCATGTTACGATTGTCATAGGTGTGAATAAAATAAGGTTCAATGACAACACCGTGCATATAGTCAATGGTTTTTTTCCTAACCTTATCGATAAAGGCGTCTTGCTGTTCTTTGGTTTCAAAGGATAAAACAGGCACCTTCTTGATGTTCTTTTCGGGATCGCCAAAATACTGCATCAGATTTCCGCTCTTTTTAAAGAACCGAATTCTAAGGCAGTCATTTCGTTTGACCAGAAGCTTGAAAGCCCGATCCATAATCTCAAAATCCACTTCCTCATCAATGGTGATGGAGGAAAGGATGTTGATCACCCTCTTGTATAAACTGTACTTGCATTGCATATAGGCCACGTCTTGCGAGAGACTTAAATTGTAACAAGATTTATTCGTCATTTTCCATTACGCTCCTATAAGTTGATACATTTTTATGATGTTTAGTCATTATATCACACTTTTCGACAAAAGAAAGCATTTTTTGACATTTTCTTGACAATGCCGTTTTTGTTTACAAATAATACCTAAGATCGATGCAACGCGCCAAACAAGGAAACGGACACCTTTCGGTGTCCGTTTTTTGCCGATATTTGACTAATGTTGTTGTATGTGCTATGATAAATAAAAACCCTTGGGGTGGAAGGAACGTGACATTATGGGATATCAACGAGAAGGATGGCACAGCGGCCTGACTTACGAGCAAATTTGCGAAACCTGTCAAACAGTGGTGCGATACACCGACTATTCTTTGGGCTTTCGCCCTTGGTATGCCGACGGCTACGTGGATTGCCCCAAGTGCAAGAGCCACCTGCGTCACAACGAAAAATACGCCATTGACGCGCCCCAATCGCCCGCGGTGATTGAGGCAGAGGCAACGGCGGCGCCGGTTTCAGGCAATTTCACCGACGTATATTGCTCCGGTTGCGGACGCAAATTCGGTGACGGACACCAGTTCTGCACCGCCTGTGGCAGTAAACGCCACTAATGTTAATAATCCAAAACGGACACCTTTCGGTGTCCGTTTTTTTTGCCGTTATGGACGTTGGTGATGATGGACTTAGAAAATGCGCTAACATTTTCAAGGTTTTGCGCTACGGAAACGCAGGATAACAGCACCATTTGACGCAAACCCAAAGGTCGTGACATCTTCCTCTTCATATTTGTTTGAAGAGAAAATGAACCGAAAAATCACCTTGCAAGTGACACTTGACAAAATCAAGCGATAAATTCTTTCTTTTTGCACAATTTTCTGTTACAATGAAAACAGCCGAAAAAGGAGGCAACCGCTATGACGATTGGTGAGAAAATACAAATGCACAGAAAACAACTCGAGATGTCTCAAGAGGAACTTGGGCAAAAGATGCTTGTAAGCAGACAAACCATCAGCCTTTGGGAAAAGGATCAAACAGTTCCTACAATTGACAATTTAGTTCGATTACGTGAAATATTTGGCGTTTCGGTTGATGATATATTGGGCTTTGAGCGCAAAGAAGAAAATGATGAAATCTTACCGAATGAAACGTATGAATTTCAGTATGACAGAGACGAATTGAAGGCAATATATCGTTTGCAAAGCAAAAGCATTTACAAAAGGCCTGTAATTTTTACTGTACTTTGTATTTTAATGATTGTACTTTTAATAGGATCCTCTGCGCCGGATATTATGATTGGTTTTGCTTTCGGTATGTTTCTGATCGGCGCTGTTTCGCACATTAAGGGAATTCGAGCATATAGCAAAGTATGGAAAAACAGTATAGAACGAATTTGCAAGTCAACTTATCAGCACCGATTATATGAGGACTATATAAGCGTAACCATATATCGAGAGGGCGAAAAAGTTCGTGAAACAAGGTGTTCTTTTACAGACATAGAATTGATTCAACAATCAGATAAATGGTTGTTTTTACAGTTTGAAGGACAATCGTTTATTATTCGAAAAAGCGAGTTGAAAGAGAATTCGGCATTTTATTCATATATGTACAAAAATCCGACAAAAACGGCAAAAATACATATTTCAAACAAATGGAGAACGGC
>JAZRKS010000149.1:0-4474 GCA_045646445.1 Eubacteriales bacterium
GGTCACTCGGCATTTATGGGATGTATTTCCTTGCAAGAAATCACCATTCCCGCCGCCGTTCAGGACATTGCTCCCTCTTGCTTTGCTTACTGCAATGCTTTGGAAAAGGTAACCATTGAGGCGCAACTGAAAGAATTGGAAGAACATATGTTCTCGCATTGCTTCTCCCTCTGCCAAATCAATCTGCCCGAAACCTTGATAAAAATTGAGGCAGAAGCCTTTGCCAAGTGCACGTCTCTTACCGTGATTAAAACATCCCCCGTGCTCAAAGTCATTGAGGAGCGCGCTTTTTGGGGTTGCCTATCGCTGAAGGAAATTAGTTTTCCCACCTCTCTCAAAGTTGTTGGAAAAGAGACCTTTTAAGATTGTCTTGCCCTGCAAACCGTCATCTTTGCAAACTCTCGCATCAGACTCAAAACCGGCGCATTCAACGGCTGTGATGCCCTTGAAACGGTAGTTCTGCCCGACGGTACCTTTACCTTTGGTAAGCGCAGTTTGAAGTGGGGAATCCCCTCGGCAACACGTCTTGTTACCCACAAGGAGCTTGTTACTGCAGCACAGCTGATGCAAAAGACACTCGAAACACCCCTGGAAACCATCGAGAATGCAGAAGCGTCCACCGACGCGGAAGAAACCGCTCCCGAAAAAGAAAGCACTTCAATAGAAGAATAAAATACAAAAAGACAACGGCAAAACCGTTGGCTTTTGTGTTACTTTTTTTCGATTTGTTACATAAAAAAATCCAACGCCCGCGTTGCGGCCTACACCTCATCCGTTAAAACACTGTCTCTTTATTTTTCTCCCCCACATTTTTTATTTTTTTTGCAAAAGATGTTGCAAAGAGGGACATATTATGGTATAATAACGTGTCACGTTTGTTTTGTGTCCCATCCCCTAATTTTATAGATAAAAGGAGTTGTTTTTTATGAGTCGTATGTTCGGCACTGTTTCGCGCGGAGTGAGAGCTCCCATTATCAGAAACGGCGACAACATTGTGGATATCGTTACCGAGTCCGTTTTGGAGGCTTCCCGCGTTGAGGGCGTTCCCTTTCATGACAGAGACATCGTTGCTATGACCGAGGCGGGTGTTGCACGTGCACAAGGCAACTATGCTACGGTTGACGACATTGCCCAAGACATCAAAAACAAATTCGGCGGCGAGACCGTTGGTGTTATCTTCCCCATTCTCAGCCGCAACCGTTTTGCCATTTGCCTGCGCGGCATTGCAAAGGGTGCTAAAAAGGTCGTTTTGATGCTTTCCTACCCCTCTGACGAGGTTGGAAATCACCTGATTAGCATGGAGGCCGTTGACGAAAAGGACGTTAACCCTTACCGCGACGTGCTCACCCTCCAAAAATACCGCGAGCTCTTTGGCTACCAAAAGCACACCTTTACCGGTGTTGATTACGTTGAATACTACGAGGGCCTCATTCGCGAATGCGGCGCCGAGGCAGAGATCATTTTTGCCAACAACGCAAAGGCGATCCTCCCCTACACAAAGAACGTGCTCTGCTGTGATATTCACACCCGTGCACGCACAAAGCGCATCCTCAAGGCAGCAGGTGCCGAGGTCGTTCTCGGTCTCGACGAGATCCTGAATGCTCCCGTAAACGGCTCGGGCTTCAACGCAGATTACGGTCTCTTGGGCTCGAACAAGGCAACCGAGGATCAAGTAAAGCTCTTCCCCCGTGACTGCCAACCCGTGGTAGATGCTATTCAAGAAAAGCTCTTCCAAGCTACCGGCAAGCGCGTTGAGGTTATGGTTTACGGCGACGGTGCATTTAAGGACCCCGTAGGCAAGATTTGGGAGCTCGCCGACCCGGTTGTTGCTCCTGCTTACACCAAGGGACTGGAAGGCACGCCCAATGAGCTCAAGCTCAAATATCTCGCGGATAACGATTTCTCCAACCTCGAGGGCGAAGAACTCAAAGCCGCTATTAAGGCAAAGATCCACGAAAAGGACGATAACCTCGTTGGTCAAATGATCTCCGAGGGCACTACCCCCCGCCGCCTGACCGACCTGATCGGTTCGCTCTGCGACCTCACCTCCGGCTCCGGCGATAAGGGCACGCCCATCATCTGGATTCAAGGTTATTTCGATAACTACACCGCTGAATAAAGTTTGTGAATGATTGCGGGGGAACCCTTTTTGAGAAAAGGGGTTCCCCCGCACCCCTTCCCAAAAACTTTCTGACAAAGGGTTATAGAAAAAATTCTAAAGATACGGACAGACGGGCGGCGCGAGGTATAACCTCGCTTTTGCTGCCGCAAACGGTCAGGTAGCGAAGCGGCGCGAACGTAATGAATGACAGTCCGGTGGACTGTCAGAACGTAAGCGTGACCGAGCCGCAGCGAGACCCGCCAAGACCCTGCCCATTAAGAGAGTTGTTTTGCCAAGGGGAACTATAAGAAGCCTTCCCCAGCGGGGGAAGGTGGCAGCCGCTTGTCGGCTGACGGATGAGGTGTTATAAACGATTATAAATAGACAAAGACGGGCGACCAATGGTCGCCCTTACAATAAAAATTATAATACATTCTGTAGGGGCGATTCACGAATCGCCCGTTTTTATTTACTTTTTTACGCTCATCCAACAGCCCTCTGCGCCAATGCCGTTTTCGGGAGGTGTCAGAACGCCCTTTTCGATAAGACATTCTACAACCGTTTCCAAAACCGGCAGATTTGCAAGCGTATTGGCATACACCCATTCTCCCCAAAGGTATTCGGGCAGTGCCTTTTTGATCAGTTGTGCAAGCTTTTCTGCCACAGCTTCTGCCTCGGCATCAAAATATCCATTTCGCAAACCGTTGCTAATTTCAAAAAGGTTTAACTCCTCGTCTATTTTACTAACAAGAATTTTTGTGTAAATGGTATTTCCCTCGCGGTACAAATATCCTTGTTCGATTGCTTTGGCTGCGTGTTCCTTTTCTTGCTCGCTCAAAGAATTGATGTCCAACCCCTCGATTGCACGAATTGCAAGCTGGAGCTGCATATCGCGCGAAATATCATGCCCACAGCGGAAATGTGCACGAACCCTATTTTGGTAAATGTTACTCAAATGCACTTCGGTAAATCCGTGAATTCCATATGCACCTATGCCATCACAACCTCCGCCATAATACTTTCCGTGGTCTTCGTATGCGAACGAACTATATGGGCGGTTTGGCTTTTTGACATCAGCAAAAAACTTTTCTTCCAAAATACCCTTAACAGTATAAGAAAAAGCGTCGGAAATCTTTTGAATCTGTTGCCACAGAATCAGATTCATATCGACCTTTTTATTCAGGTATGGGAAGGCGAGATATTCTTCTTTGTGCTCATTGATATAATTTGAGATTGTGTCACAAATTTTGGGGAGGTGCTCGGTATAGAGCGCGTTTGCTTTTTCAAAGGTATCCTTATCAAGCAAAACAAAGTTGATTGCGTATTTGCCATTTTCTAAACGGCGAAGCAAGCCGTATTTGCCGTTTTCACTCTTGCGCAAAATTTCAAGCTCTTCCTCTACGTAAACGGTGGGAACGTTCAGTTCTTCTGCAATTTCAGTCGCGCTCATTGGCTTTTTGCGGCAAAGCCAAATGACATGGTTGGTAAACATTCTGTCGCAAACGGTAGCAGGATCACCCCATTCGGGATTTCCCGTGCCCCAGATCACAAAATTGATATTATCAAGCGCTACCGGCTTGTTATTGGTTTCTGCCATTTCTTCTACCTCACTTTTGATCTTTTGTCTTGCCGAAAAAAGTCTTTGACGAACGGTGCCCTCACCAATTCCCTGCTGTACGGCAATTTGCGCCGTGGAAAGACCGTCGATGTAAAAGGAGATCATCACCTCGCGATATGCCTTTGTTAAAAAGGCAATACGGCGGTAGATGCGCGTCAAAAGCTCCCGTGTATCATCGGGATCTTCCTCTTCGTCTGCCAAGGTAAGGAAAAACTCTTCTGCATCTCCCGTCCACGTTGTGTCGGTTTTCTTGCGGCGTTTGTCCGAAAAATCGGCATAGACGTTGCGCGCCACGCGCCAAATAAAGGAATAGAGATTTTGAATCTCTCCATCGGTTTGGGCGGCTTTGACAAGCGCATATAGGATATCGGAGCAAAGCTCCTCTTCCTCATAGCTATCGTTGGTTCGCGCATAGCAAAAGCCAAAAAGCTTATCGAGCAGATCGTCATCAAAATAATTCAGCAAGTCTTGTTTTTTCATTTGTTTCTCCAAGCGATTGATCAATGCTTTCACCCATATAGTCGGTGCGCTCAACCAAATGTTAGGTAGGTTTGGAAATATTATAGCATATTTTTTTGTGTTTGTCCACAAAGATAGCCGGAATGATATATATCAATAAAAAAATGGACCGTCGAGGACGCCGGTCCCTACAAAAAACACAAATCTTGTAGGGACCGGCCTCCCAGAGGGTCCGCATTGTTTCACAACAACTCTCCTAGCGGATAGGGTCTTGGCGGTCCCTAGCCGCTTGCGGT
>JAZRKS010000150.1:0-3009 GCA_045646445.1 Eubacteriales bacterium
TGCGACGAGACCGGTATCAATATGGCGATCCACCCCGATGACCCGCCGTGGGATATGTTTGGTCTGCCCCGTATCATCACAGGTATGAGCAGCTACGATAAGCTCTTTGCAGCTGTTCCCAACGTGCACAACGGCATCACCCTTTGCACAGGCTCCCTCGGTGCAGGACGTGACAACGATATGGTAGCAATGGCTTCCAAGCTGGCGGCTCGCTCCTATTTCGTTCACCTGCGTCAGATCACCCACTCCGGCGCGCTCGACTTCTGCGAGAGCGGACACCTGACCTCTATGGGCAGCCTTGATATGTACGGCATCGTTAAGGCACTTGTCGAAGCAGGCTTTGACGGCTACGTACGTCCCGACCACGGACGCAACATCTGGGGCGAGGACGGCAAGCCCGGATACGGTCTTTATGACCGCGCACTGGGTGCAACCTATCTCTACGGTCTTTTTGAGGCTGTTGAGAAGGGCTTGAAATAAGAAAGGATATAAAGATTATGAAGCTTCCTTACAGAATTGATCTTTCCGATAAGGTCGTTGTTGTTACCGGTGGCGGTGGCGTTCTGATGGCTGAATTCGGCCGTGCATTGGCAGAATGCGGCGCAAAGGTAGCACTGCTTGACATCAACGAAAAGGCAGCACAAGAGGTTGCAGCATCCATTGGCGAAAATGCCATCGGCATTGGCACCAACTGCCTTGTAAAAGAGAGCATCATCGCGGCTCGTGACATCATTCACGAAAAGTGGGGCAAGGTTAACTTCCTCATCAACGGTGCAGGCGGCAACAACCCCCGCGCATCCAGCGATAACGAATATATGACCCCCGATACCGAGGGCTGCAAGACCTTCTTCGATCTTGAAGAGAGCGGTCTGAAGTTCGTATTTGACCTCAACATCACCTCTGCATTCCTTGTAACACAGGTATTTGCCGAGGATATGATCCAAACCGGCGGTAACATCATCAACATTTCTTCCATGAATGCATTCCGTCCCCTCACCAAGATCCCCGCATACAGTGCTGCAAAGGCAGGTATCTCCAACTTTACTCAATGGTTGGCAGTTCACTTTGCACCCTGCGGCATCCGCGTAAACGGCATTGCTCCCGGTTTCTTTGTAACCAACCAAAACCGTGCGCTCCTCTTCAATGAGGATGGCACGCCCACCGCTCGCACAGGCAAGATCCTTGCCGCAACACCGCAAAAGAAGTTTGGTGAAACATCCGACCTCATCGGTACACTTCTCTGGCTCGCCAGCGACGATGCATCCGGCTTTGTAACCGGTGTTATCATCCCCGTTGACGGCGGCTTTAACGCTTACAGCGGTGTTTGATTTTTTGAACCGATAGTCTTTTTGGGGGCACTTCTTGCAAGAAGTGCACCTTTTTTGCTTTTTTAAAAAAATTCTAAAAAATTTTTGCAATCATATTGCAAAAACAGAGGGGTTTTTGGTATAATATAATTGTAAATATCCCACCCCGGAAGGAGAATACCCCAAAGAATGAAATTCGCTTTTTTTGATACAAAGCCTTATGATAAGCAATCCTTTGAAGCAGTGTCGAAAAATTCGGGAATTCAGTTCAAGTTTTATGAGACCAAGCTCAACGAAGATACCGTAGATCTTGCACGAGGTTGCGACGGTGTTTGCGTGTTTGTAAACGATACCGTCAACGCCGCCGTCATCGATCGCCTGTGCGAAATGGGCATTGGCATGGTTGCCTTGCGTTGCGCGGGCTTTAACAACGTTGACGTGCGCTATGCTTTTGGCAAGATCCACGTTTTCCGCGTTCCCGCTTACTCGCCCTATGCGGTTGCCGAGCACGCAATGGCGATGCTGCTCACGTCTGTTCGCCGCATTCACAAGGCGTATATCCGCACCCGAGATTTTAACTTTAGCTTGAATAACATGACCGGCTTTGACCTGCACGGCAAAACCGTTGGCATTATCGGCACGGGCAAGATCGGCCGCGTGTTCATCGATATTTGCCGCGGCTTTGGCATGAAGGTGCTGGCATACGATAAATACCCCGCCGAAGGACTCGACAACGGCGATACCGTTCGCTACGTCGCGCTTGAAGAGCTGTTTGCGTGCAGTGACATCATTTCTCTGCACTGTCCTCTCACTGAGGAAACTTACCATATGATCAACGAGGAAACGATTGCACAGTGCCGTCGCGGCGTGGTGCTCATCAACACCTCGCGCGGAGCTTTGGTTGATGCCGAAGCACTGCTTGCGGCTATCAAATCCCGACACGTGGGAGCCGCTTGCCTTGACGTTTACGAGGAAGAATCCGATTTCTTTTTTGAAGACTATTCGGGTCACATTCTCGATGACGATATTCTCGCACGCCTGATCTCCATGCCCAACGTCATTGTTACGTCGCACCAGGCGTTCCTTACCAACGAGGCATTGCAAAATATTGCCGAAACGACTGTAGAGAACATTCTTCGCTTTTCGCAAACGGGACAGTGCCCCAACGAAATTTGCTATCGCGGCGGCGTTACCGAGGATTGCCGCAGCGGCAAATGCTTTTGATTAAAAATAAAAGAGGTATAAAATGAACGTTACAAAAGATATCCAATATATTGGCGTTAACGACCGCAAGATCGATCTTTTTGAAGGACAGTATATTGTTCCAAACGGAATGGCATATAATTCTTATGCCATCATTGATGAGAAGATCGCGATTATGGATAGCGTTGATGCCGCATTTACAAACGAGTGGCTTGGCAATATTCAAAATGCTCTTGGCGAGCGCAAGCCCGATTACCTTGTGGTGCAACACATGGAACCCGACCACTCGGCTAATATTGCAAACTTCCTGTCTGCCTATCCCGAGGCAGTGGTTGTTGCATCTGCCAAGGCGTTTGCAATGATGAAGAACTTTTTTGGCACCGATTACGCCGACCGCCGCATTGTTGTTGGCGAGGGCGACGTGCTCGATCTCGGTGCACATAAATTGACCTTTATCACCGCTCCCATGGTGCATTGGCCTGAGGTTATTATGACCTAC
>JAZRKS010000151.1:0-2901 GCA_045646445.1 Eubacteriales bacterium
GGGGGTCACCCTCGAGGATGGAACGGTCCATAAATGCACCCGGGTCACCCTCGTCTGCGTTACAGCAAACGTACTTTTGAACGTTGCCACGGTTGCCGGAAGCGAACTTCCACTTCATACCTGTCGGGAAGCCTGCACCACCGCGTCCGCGAAGACCGGAATCGAGAATGGTAGCAATAACGTCATCGGGAGTCATTTCGGTCAGAACCTTACCAAGGGCTGCATAACCGTCCATAGCAATGTACTCTTCGATGTTCTCAGGGTTGATAACACCGCAGTTACGCAGTGCCAAACGGTATTGAGACTTGTAGAAGATGGTGTCATTCAAAGAAGAATGAGCAGCTTCTGCATTTTCGGTAGCATCACCGGTATCGTTGTAAACGAGTCTCTCAACAACACGACCCTTGAGCAGGTGCTCGCTGACGATCTCTGCAACGTCATCAACGGTTACGTTGCTGTAGAAGGTGCCGTCAGGATAAATGATAACTACAGGACCCAATGCACAAAGGCCAAAGCAACCGGTTTGAACAACCTTTACTTCTTCAGCAAGACCGTTCTTCTCGATTTCTTGGTTGAAAGCATCCTGAATTTTGGGGCTTCCGGAAGAGGTACAACCTGTACCACCGCAAACCAATACATGTGCGCGAATCATAAAATTGATACCTCCAATTATGCGTTCTGAGCGGCTGTGATCGTGTATTCGGTAACGATCTTTCCACCCTTGATGTGCTCTTTGAGTACTTTTTCAGCTTTTTCAACGGTCATTTTAACGTAGGTAACCTTCTCTTCGCCGGCCTTATAGACCTCAACGACGGGCTCGTACTGACAAATGCCGATGCAACCGGTTTGGGAAACGACAACGTCGCTTGCCAGACCTTCCTTGTTTACGCCATCAACAAAAGCGTTGAGTACGGGACGTGCGCCTGCTGCGATGCCGCAAGTAGCCATGCCCACAACAATGCGGGTGGTGCTTGTGCCTTCACGCAGAACGACCTTGTCCTTCATCTTCTCTCTGATAGCTGCAAGCTCTGCCAAAGATTTCATAGTTTTGATCCTTCCTTTTTGTGTTTGTTTATATATTTTTATATTGCTCACTTAAATTATCTGCGATCCACGAAAGTATTTCGGGTTCACATAACGGAATTTCGGGTCCTAACACTTCACGCAGCTCTCTTGTATCCAATGACACGTCAAAAGTGTTTGATTTGTGCAAAAACTCGAAATCGATATCGGGACTTCCTTGAATCAAGGTCGTCACCGTTGAAATAATATCTCCCATAGGAGTAAAATCGATATGCCGTTTATAAAAGGTCGCCGTCACGTGCGTTCCGTGATCTAGGGGATGCTCTGCCTCATGCTTTGAAGTGATGGTCACTTCCCCACCGGTTTGTTCGGCGGCAAGCTTGAGCAGCGGAATGCCAAGACCAACCTTGCGAGTGGTTCTTGTGGTGCAAAACGGATCGATCACACCGCGAAGAAATTCTGCACTCATACCGCAGCCGTTGTCGATGATCTCTATCTTCAACAACTCGTCATCTTCTGTGATGTGGATATTGATCAGCGTTGCCTTTGCCTTAACGGAGTTCATTGTGATATCAAGAACGTTTAGTGAAAGTTCCTTCATCTTTTTCCTCCCTTCAAGGTGCGGAACAATTCTCTTCTAACAAGCTCCGAGCTATAGGGCTCATCGTGCAGTTCAAAGAAATGTTCCTTATCGCGGATATCCCACAAGTAATGTGCATCCGATCCACTTACCAAAAGCATACTCTGCATAGGCTCGTGGAACGCGCTGAGCGCCTCTGCTTTCTCCATATCGTGCAGCTCGCAAATGGTAAACCGCGGCTCGGGCGGAAAAACGCCGAGTGTTGCCAGAATGCCGTTTGCTTCTCTGTCGACGTGTGCGGGAAAGCAAATGCCGCCAAATGCCTCCACCAAGGGGGGAACGTCCTCCAATGGCAAATCAAGCGCATTGGATAACAGATCCGCTTCTTCACCAATCACCTCATCGTTTTCGTTCATCAAAAGTTGATCTCCAAAAATGTCGGTGCGGTTTGGAATGCGAATGCGGTGTTTGTCCACCTCATCGTTAAAGGCAAGTGCTTTGTTGATATCCTCAAACAAGCATACCATGTGAATGTCCTCTGCCGTCGTCAGCTCCATTCCCGCAATCGGAATGATGCCGTTCTTTTTTGCAGCCGCAAAAAATGCAGGACAGTTCCGAGAGGAATTATGATCGGTCAGAGCAACGATATTCAAGCCTGCCAAGGCCGCCATGCCCGCAATGTTATTTGGTGTCATATCATTGTCGGCACAGGGAGAAAGACAGGAATGAATATGAAAATCGTAGTAGTATCGGTTCACTGCAGGCACTCCGCCAAAGATGCGGCAAGCTGATATGCAGTTTTATCCGAGGTGTAGATGTTGATTCCCTTTTGCAGAGCGGTTGCCAATACGCTTTCGTCGGGCACAACGCCTTCTGCCAAAATGATGCAGGCAACATCTGCCAAGGATGCGACCGCTACGATATTGATGTTGGACATAATAGTGATCCAGGCGTCACCGGCTTCGGCACGTCCCATCACCCAACTGAGCAGGTCTCCAATGTAAACACCGGTCACCTCGCGGGAGCTGTCCGCTAAGGAAAGAGACTTTAAGGAAAGCTTTTCTGCAATCTGACAAACCTTCATCATTTTTCCTCTCCTTTCTTGCTCTCTTGATCCAATCGTTTGCTTTTTTCTACCGGACAACCGTCACGTTTGACGTTTCCTCTAACAACATCCTCGGCAAATGCACGGCAAGTGGGAGCGCCACAAGCACCGCAGTCGATTCCGGGGAGAACGTCGCGTAACTTTTGAATATCAAGTCGGAGGCCAAGCGGTCTTAGGAAGACAACACTTGAAA
>JAZRKS010000152.1:0-3365 GCA_045646445.1 Eubacteriales bacterium
CTTCCTAAGTCCGCTTGGCCTCCGACTTGCTTTAGGCAAAATGGTAGTGGCACACTGTGAGGATAACTCGTTGCTCCGCGGCGGCTACATTCACGATGGCATCTATGCCAAAGAGCACGGCCACCGCGGCATTTGCTCCGAGAGCGAATGGGGCCCTATCGCCCGCGACTTAAAGCTCGCAAAAGAGACGGGATGTGCCTATCACGTTTGCCACATATCTACCAAGGAGAGCGTTGCGCTCATTCGCGCCGCTAAAGCCGAGGGCATTGACGTCACCTGCGAGACCGCACCGCACTATCTTGTGCTTTGCGATGAAGATCTGCAAGAGGAAGGACGCTTCAAAATGAATCCGCCTCTGCGCTCGGCCGCTGACCGTGACGCGCTGATTGAGGGTATTCTCGATGGCACCATCGATATGATTGCCACCGACCACGCGCCCCACTCCGCCGAGGAAAAGGCGAGAGGACTTGAGAAGAGCGCGTTCGGTATTGTAGGGCTTGAAACCGCTTTCCCGATTATGTACACCGAGTTTGTCAAAACAGGGAAGATAACGCTCGAGCGCCTTGTGGATTTGATGTGCTTGAATCCGCGCCGTCGCTTCGGTATCACGTCGGACGTTGGCTTTACCGTTTGGAACGTGGAAAAAGAATACGTCATCAACCCCGATGACTTTGCAACGCTCGGCCGTGCAACACCGTTTGCAGGCAGAAGAGTATTTGGAGAAAATTTGTTAACCGTTTTGGGCGGTTCCGTCGTATATAGCAAGAAGAAAATGGAGGAGTGACAGTATGGCAAAGAGAAATGATTTGAAAAAGATTTTGATTATCGGCTCCGGTCCTATCGTTATCGGACAAGCTGCCGAGTTTGACTACGCAGGTACACAGGCGTGCTTGGCTCTCAAGGAGGAGGGCTACGAGGTAATCCTTGTTAACTCCAACCCCGCAACCATTATGACCGACACCACCATTGCAGATAAGGTTTATATGGAGCCCTTGACACTGGAATACGTAGCAAAGATTTTGCGCTACGAGCGTCCCGACGCTATCGTTCCCGGCATTGGCGGACAGACCGGCCTCAACCTTGCCATGCAGCTTGAAAAGAAGGGCGTTCTTCGCGAGTGTAACGTTGAACTGCTTGGCACAAGCAGCGAAAGCATTGCGCGCGCCGAGGACCGCGAGCTCTTCAAGGAGCTTTGCCAGTCCATTGGCGAGCCTACCATTCCTTCCGAAATCACCTATTCCTTGGAAGAAGCAAAGGAAGCCGCAAAGCGCATCGGCTACCCCGTAGTATTGCGCCCTGCATTCACGCTCGGTGGCACGGGGGGCGGCTTTGCCTACAATGAAGAAGAGCTCATTGAGGTAGGCACCAATGCCTTCAAGCTCTCTCCCGTTCATCAAGTACTGATCGAAAAGAGCGTGAAAGGCTATAAGGAAATCGAATTTGAAGTTATGCGCGACTCCGCCGATAACGCCATCACCATTTGCGGTATGGAGAACGTTGACCCCGTTGGCGTACACACGGGCGACTCTGTTGTTGTGGCTCCCATTCTTTCCCTGAGCGAAGCCGACCACAAAATGCTCAACGATAGCGCAATTAAGATCATTCGTGAACTCAAAATCGAGGGCGGATGCAACGTACAGTTCGCACTCGACCCCGAATCCAGCCAATACTACCTCATCGAGGTCAATCCGCGCGTATCGCGTTCCTCGGCTTTGGCATCCAAGGCGAGCGGTTATCCCATTGCGCGCGTGACGGCAAAGATTGCCGTTGGTATGACGCTTGATGAAATTCCCGTAGCGGGCGGCACGGCTGCAATCGAGCCCCGTCTCGACTACATCGTAGCAAAATTCCCGCGTTTCCCCTTTGATAAATTCACCACGGCATCTAACCTGCTTGGCACACAAATGAAGGCAACGGGCGAGGTTATGGGCATTGGCTTCAACCTTGAGGAGTGTTTCCTCAAATCGGTTCGCTCGCTTGAAATCGGCGTTTGCCACTTCCACCTTGCCAAGTTTGACAAGATGAGCAAAGAAGAACTGCTTGACTACCTCAAGGAATACCGCGACGACAACATCTATGCGATTTGCCAACTGTTGCGCATGGGTGTGAGCATCGAAAAACTCCACGAGGTTACCAAAATTACAGAGCTGTTCTTGGAAAGCTTTAAAAAGATCGTCGATATGGAAAAGACCTTGGCAGAGAACGTAGGCAACAACGAAATGCTTCTTGCCGCAAAGAAAATGGGCTTCTCCGACAAGTTCATTGCACGCCTTTGGAGCACTGAAGAGCTTTCTGTTTACAACCAACGCAAAACCGCCGGCATCAAGCCTGTGTTCCGTATGGTTGATACCATGCACACCGGCAAATATATCGCATACCTCTATTCCTCTTACACGGGTGAGAACGATTCTCGCTTGACAGATAAGAAAAAGATTGTTGTTCTCGGTGCAGGTCCTATCCGTATCGGACAGGGCGTTGAGTTCGACTACTCCACCGTACACTCGGTGCAAACCATCAAGCGCGAGGGATATGAGGCAATCATCATCAACAACAACCCCGAAACGGTTTCCACCGACTACACCACGGCAGATAAGCTCTATTTTGAGCCCCTGACTCCCGAGGACGTAATGGCGATTCTTGATTTCGAGCAGCCCGAGGGCGTTATCGCATCCCTTGGCGGACAAACCGCTATCAATCTCGCACAACCTCTGATGGATCGCGGTGTTAAGATCATCGGTACCGATTGCGAGGCGATCGACAAGGCAGAAAACCGCCAAAGCTTTGAGCGCATTTTGGCAGAATTGAACATTCCGCAGCCGCAGGGCAGAGGCGTTCTGACCATTGAAGAGGGCGTGGAGACCGCCGAGCGCATCGGCTACCCCGTACTCGTTCGCCCCAGCTTTGTTCTTGGCGGACGTGCCATGCAGATCGTTGCAAACGAGGATCAGCTCCGCCGTTATCTCAAAACCGCATTTGATATTGATGCCGACAAGCCGGTACTCGTTGATCACTACATTCAAGGCAAAGAGGTCGAGGTAGACGCCATTTGCGACGGCCGCGACGTTTTTGTCCCCGGCATTATGGAGCTTGTTGAGCGCACGGGTATCCACTCGGGCGACTCCATCAGCGTATATCCCACCTTCAGCATTTCCAACAAGGTCAAGGGCATTATTCTGCAATATGCCAAAAAGCTCGGCCTTGGCATTGGTATCGTAGGTCTTTACAACATTCAGTTTATCGTTGACCAAAACGATAACGTATTCATCATTGAGGTCAATCCGCGCTCCTCGAGAACCGTACCCTTCCTTTCCAAGGCAACGGGCTACAGCTTGGCAGACATTGCAACCGAGGTCATTCTTGGCAAG
>JAZRKS010000153.1:0-6987 GCA_045646445.1 Eubacteriales bacterium
CTTGTAAACCTTTTTGCCACCCTCGAGGTAAACCTTGCCCTCCTTAAGGTTGACTGCCTTAAACTCGCCCTTCTCGTTCATGTAATAAGAATAGCTCAGGGAGTTATCTAAGTGAAAATCATAAACGCCGTTGGTGGAGAGGTTGAACGCCTCGCTGTTAAATTCGAATTTGATGTTGCGAACGTAAGCGATGTTGTGGAAAATGAACGCCTCGTTATACCATTTCATATCATCCCACTCAAGGAAGGAAAGATAGTATTGGTCTACCTCAACGATCATGTCAAAGGGAACGGCGGCTACGTAATAGGTGCCATACTCGGTCTTTTGGCTGATGAAGAGCTCGTTTTCAACGTAGAGCTTATCACCCGTTTCGGCATCGTAATTGCCGCTAAAGGTTTTGTAGGTGAGGTAATGCACGTTTTTATCAAGTCCGAACTCTGCCATGGTTTCGGCATTTAAGCCGATGCGTCGGCAGGCGATCGCCTCGATGGAATAGAAGGTCTCAAACACCGAAATAGCGCTGTTCTCGTTGATGTTGTAACCCGACATTACGCTAATGCCCGGCAGATAGGGGCGCGTGGAGTTTGCGGTATTGACGCGCTCCTCAAGCTCGGAGTAGGTAAAGGCTACAATGGTTTCAAGATCTACCTTGCCATCTGTCCAATCGTCAAGCCACCCCAAAACAAAATCCTTACCCATGCTGTGGTAGGTGACCGATACGGGATAAACCACGCGCGGCACAACAAGCTGCTCGAGGGGTTGCAGGACCGTGCTCTTGATATAATCGGTGGTAACGATATAAACGGAGCCTCTGCCCTCAAGACGGACGTAGTATCCGCCGCCCGACAAAATGGCATCACCGACGTGAACGGTGTAGGTTTTTTCGGGGTCGGGCTTGGGGTTGCCGTTCTCATCGTAATCAATGACGTATTTGCCGTTTTTATACATATCACTACCGTCGGCATTCTTTTTAAACAGAACACCGCTGATGGTGTAGGTCGCCTGAGGCGTATCCAAGCCGTAAACGGAGTAATCGATGCTACCGTCCTCGGTACGGGGAATGAGAGGATCGTTGGAATGCTCGCCCATTTTGCGGTTTGCAAGCATGTAGCCGCAGGAGAAGCAAAGCTGCGCAAACAGATCTTGATCAAATTCCAAAGCGGTCTTTTCAAAATCCTTTACCTTAATGCCCTCGGCGGTGCGATAAATGGTATAATCACCGCCCTGCTCGTTCTTCATTTCAATGGAGTACAGGTACTCGGAACGAACCTGCGGGAACATTAAAAGAATGGTACCCGAGGAGTATTCTCCGTCCTCGGCATCTACCGTTGCGCGCAGAGTGTGCTTGCCCGTATCGGGATCGATCTTATACTCATTGCCGCTTCCTCTTGCCACAAAGACGGTATCCAGCACACCGTTGGTATTCATCAGGTTGCCGTCCTTATCAAAGAGCTTGTACACGCCCTCGTGGCGTTTTACGTAATACTTATCGTTATATTCCACACCGTCTACCGTATAGGTATCTACAAAGGAATAAATGGCGATGAGCTGCGATACGATGACAAAAGCAACGATCAAAACGAGTGCAGCCGCCGCAAGAGCGACAAGGGCAACCTTTTGACGCTTGAGCATCGAACGCTTTTTATCGGTAACGTTTGCCGCCTTTTGCCAACGAGCCAACAAACGAATGTCGGCATCGGTTTCAATAACCGTTTCGGGAGTTACGGGCACGTCGCCGTTATACCAACCGCAAAAGGTATATCCGCGGCGCGTGGGTGTGGGGAGTGCTCCGATCGGCTCTCCCACAACTCCCTCGCGGCTCAGCGTGGATACACTGCCACGGTTGGCATCAAATATAAGGTTAATAATGGTTCCTGTTTTCATTGGTTTTTTGTATTCCCTTTCTCTTTGAACCTGCTTCGATAAATCTTACGCACGGGATTGGCGCGTTTTTCTTTTTACCAGTACAACCACGCCTGCAACGATCATGGTCATGGCGGGCAGAACGGTGAGGATCACCGTGGCGGTCATAATGCCGGGAGCAATAGAAGTAGCCCCCGTGGTGCTATCGGTTTGCATATGCTGTGCCTCGTCGATCTTCATATCGTAGAGCGCCAAGAAACTCAGTCCTACGGGGTTGACCTCCTTGCCCATGTAGCGTAGCACGGAAAGGAGCGCATCGGTATTGCCGTAGGAGGTGCTGCCAAGCAGCGCGTTCTTTGCAAACTCGGTAGAGCCGACTGCACAAACAAAGGAAGGCTGATTTACGGTGGTATATCCCATACCCTCGCCAACCGTGCGACGCTCTGCGGAGATCGTCATAACGTTAAATACACCCGAGCCACCAAGCGGTACGCCGTTTTCGTCGGTCAGCGCAACGCCGCCTGCCTTTACCGCATAGTTTGCGGGGCTCTCGGCAGTTCCTGCGCGGAAGACGTCATATACCATACGGTTCCAACCATCACGGCTTGCGTACGCGTAGGTGTAAGCGGGAGTACCGCTCGCCTCATCTGCCATAACGTAGCCGCGGTCGTAGGTGGAAGAAAACGCAACGGGAATGGCATTGCCGAAAATAACCTTGGGCTCGGTGCCTGCGGCAACGATATCACTCATTGCGGCAGCGCCAATGCCCTTGCCAAAGGGATATTGACCGATAAAGGTGTTGCCCACACCGTCAAGTGCGTGCGCGGTATCGGTAACGGTGTAGTTGCCCTTTACCGTTTCTCCGTTTGCGTTTTGACCGTTGGCGCGTTGATATTCAATACCCCAGAAGGTCAGGTATTCCTCAAGGTTTGGCATGTGAGGCGTGTCGGCATCCATAAACACCATAAAGGAGTAGGACTTATCCAAAAACGCATCCAGCTTTTTGGTTTCGGAAAGTGCTACGTTCTCATTTCCAAATGCGGAAACGAAATCGGTTTGGGGATCAAACGTAAGGATCAAGCGGCAATTTTCGGGGATCTCATCGGTTTCGAGATTGAGATATTGGATCTCATATCCCGCACCCTCGATCACGTTCATAAACTCGCTGTATTCGGGCCAGCTTGCGCGGTCGTTCAAATCCAAATTTGCAAAGGGCTCGCCGTGGTTGACGGTCAGGCAGCAAATGGGCGCCTCGGCACCGGTTACGTCAAGGATCTGCTTGACGAACTGCTTTTGCCCGTTGTAACCAACCGGCACGTCGGTTTGCGATTCGGAATCGTAGGTGTAAAAGGAGCGTGCCGAGCTGACGCGGAACTCCGTGCCGCTGGCAACGATGACGTTGCTGGAATAAATGGTGGAATAGGAGGTGCTGCGGTACATATCGACCGAGGAGGGGTTGCTCCAAACGTCTCTCCAAGAAACCTTAATGGAATCCGGAAATTGCTTTTGCAGCGACAGCGCGGTGTAATAAACGTAGCGCATAGCCTCTTGTGCAGTCAATTGGTCGGGCTCATCGCAAAAGATGATCTCTACCTTTACAGGCTCCTCGCGCTTGGCGTTTGCCTGCTCAAAAATATATTCCAAATAATCAACGGTTTCATCCATCAAGGTGTAAAGACCAACCTGCTTTTGCAGATTGTTCGTTTCTTGATAGACGGTATATGTGGACTGCGGCGTCAGATCGATAAACCAAAGCTGACTTGTGCAAAGCGCCGTCATGCCAACGTTGAGCAAAATAACGGCAACAAGCACGAGGATGCAAAGTCCCAATGAGGCGGAGCCGTGACGGAGCTTGCGCTCCCATCCGTTTCCGAGTTTCATATCTGTTCTTTCCTTTCTTCGGGGTTTTGGTTAGGCGCGGCGGCGCTTGATGAGCACGGCAATTGCAACTGCCGGAACCGCTACTGCGGGAATGAGTGCGAGTACAATGGTCCAACGCAGCATTTGCGCGGTTGTGATGGTGCTGATATCGTAGGAGGCAAAGGGCTTGATGGTCAATCCCGTGGGGACGGTACGTCCGCCCAATTCCTCAAAAAGATCGAGCAATACGTCGCCGTTATCGTATACGGCAGATTGCAAATAGGTGCGAGTACCAAACTCAACGGAGGATACCACGCCTACGTAAGAGGAGCCGCCCGTGGTGTTCTTTTGCTCGGTCAAGCTCATCAAAATGCGCGAGCCACCGTCAACCACTTGGCCGTTTGCCCAGTGCAGGGTATTTTCACCGCTGCGGTAGAGGGGGTACAGCGTGCGCGTACCGCTCATGCTTTGGTAAGTGCCGTTTGCTTGCGCAACGTAGCCCTCACCCGTAACCGAGAGTGCCGTTGCATTGCCGAAAATAACGTACTCGTTATCGGCGTTGACAAAACGGTCGTTCTCCCCGTTTGCGGCATAGCCGTAAATGGTGTAGCCGTCAGAGGTCAAGGAAGCGGAAGCATCCTGCACGGTATAGCGGTGCGAAACACCCGTGGTGTTGTTTTTTGCATACTCGGTTTCAATTCCCCATTCTTGAATGTAGCTCTCAAAATTGGGCAGATTCGGTGTTCCCTTCTCCAAAAACAGGAAGAAGGAGTGCCCGTCCTGTGACAAGAAATGATCGAGAATTTCCTTTTCGGAAATCTCGGAAAGCTCATCGGCAACCAAGTCGGTGTTGGGATTATAGCTGATAATGACGTCACAGGTTGCGGGGATGGGGTCGCGGTAAAGGTCGATGTAAACAACCGTGTAGCCTGCATCGTCGAGAATGGTCAAAAGCTCGTAATCGTAGGAGACCTCACCGTGATTGGTCAAAAGGCATGCAATGCGCGCGTCGTCATCTACGGCGTGCATCAGTGCGGAGCTGAGCTTGCGCTCACCGCTGTAAGCCCAAGGCTGGGTGCTTGTATCGTCGGCAAACACATAAAAATCTGCCCACTTGTAAACGCGGTGGTAATTTTCACCGGCAACGATCACGCTCGTGCTGTTCAGGGCGGTGACGATCTCCTCACCCGTTAAAGGATGATAGCTAACGGTATAGGACTTAACGGGGGTGGGGTTAACGTAGATATCGTAAAACTTAAGCTTGACGTTTTCAAAACGGTCAGCCAAAGCGCGTGCCGTGTAGTAGAGGTAGTAGTTTTCACTGCCCACTGCTTTTACGGCATCCTCAAGGTCGCAAAAAATGATTTCAACCTCGGGCAAGGCTCCGTCAGCCTTGCGGTGCGCCTCAAAGGTGCTTTGCAAAACGGTGTAGCAATCCTCGGTGACGTCAAATGCCGTGGTGGGGGTCAAGGACGTGTAGAGCTCGTAACGCTCCACCACCGACGAGAGCAACGCGTTGGCAAGCACGGCTACCAAAATGACCATAGCGGTCAGCGCGGCTGCCACCGTAGCATAACGCACCTTTTTATTGCGTATGAATCGTTTTTTCATAAATGCATTCCCTCCCGGGCATTAACCCCAACGGCGCTTTTCGTAAACGCGCACGGTGAGGAAGAGGAAAACAAATGCCAAAGATGCATAATACAAAAGTGCCGCGTAATCAAAAATGCCTGCACTAAAGTTTGTGTAACGACTGAGCACAGACACCCAATCGATGACAAAGCGAATCGCATAGCTGCCGATGATGGGTTGTCCCGAAGCATCGGTGAGCATGTTGAATACGTTGAGCAGAACCATAACCGCAATTACACCAATGGTGATAACGGCTGCGGAGAGCTGATTTTCGGTCATAGCCGAAATAAAGGTACCAATGGCAATGAGTGCCGCGCCAAGCAGAATGAGTGCGATCAGCGAGCCGACGATCTGTCCCGTAACGGGGCCGATGTGCGTCAAGGAATAATCGGTGCCGCCACGCTCTGCGTTGGCAATAACGTACAAAGGAATAAAGTTGATGCAGGAAAGCAGAACGCCGCCAACAAACAAGGTCAGCGCTGCAAAATACTTACCCAAAACCATGCCCGTAATGGTGACGGGCGCGGTCAGTAGCATTTGCTCGGTGCGCATCTTCTTTTCCTCGGCAAACAGTCTCATCGTCAAAAGCGGAATGAGAATGACAAACGCGATGATGAGATAGAAGAAGTATTGGCTGGTGTTATAGGTGCCCGCAATAATGGTTGTGTAGCAGCACAAAAGCGCCGAAAATACCAAAAAGACACCCAAATAGATATACCCGATGGGGTTGATAAAATAAGAGGACAGCTCTTTTTTATAAATGGCAAACATAACGCGAAAGTTCCTTTCTGTAATGAGTGGTCGGCAAATGGGAGAGGAGATTATTCATCGTCCTCGTCGGCAGTTTTTGCCGCCTCTGCTCTTTGACGCTCAGCGTCGGCAACGAGGGCAGCACCAAGCTCTTTTTCTTGGTTGGCAGCACTTGCTCTGCGGTTTTTGCGTGCTACACGCTCACGCGCGGCACCAATGGTCTTCTTCTCCTCGGAGTGATCGACAACCGAGATAAAGATATCCTCAAGGCTCATACCCATCGATTCCATACCGATCATGGGCCAGTTGCGCTCTACGAGCTGATAGAACAGCTTTTTGCGAATGTCAATGCCGGAGTCACTCTCAATCATATAGGAGTAAGCATCTCCGTCACGCTCTGCAAGGCTCTCGGCATAGGTGATGCCGGGCATTGCGCGCAGCATAGAAAGCACGTCCTTTTGAGGACCGACGATCTTGACGTTGAAGCGGCGGTTGTTCTCGACGGCGCGGCTGATGTTCTCGGTCTTTTCGTCCGCGACGATCTTGCCCTTGTTGATGATGACGATGCGGTCGCAAACGGCCTGCACCTCCTGCAGAATGTGGGTGGAGAGAATGACCGTGTGGTCGCGGCCGAGGTTGCGGATCAGGTTGCGGATCTCGATGATCTGCTTGGGGTCGAGACCGACGGTCGGCTCGTCAAAGATGATGACCTTGGGATTGCCGATCCGCGCCTGCGCGATGCCGACTCTCTGGCGGTAGCCCTTGGACAGATTGCGAATGACGCGGTCGTAAACGTCGCGGATCTTGACGACGTCACATACCTCGCTGAGGTGCTGCTCACGGGGCAAAGTCGGAGGCCAAGCGGTCTTAGGAAGACAACAC
>JAZRKS010000154.1:0-5319 GCA_045646445.1 Eubacteriales bacterium
GAGGGCTACAAGTCTGGTGCAAAGCAGCTGGCTGATAAGTTCAACTTTGTGTACGTTGCTATCACACTTCGTGAGAGCCACAGCGCATTCGATAACGGTGGGTCCGCAATGCTTTACAACGTTGCAGATGACGAGTACTGCTTCTCCAAGAAGTACGATCTCCACATCATCGACCGCGTTGGCGGCGGCGATAGCTTTGGCGGCGGGTTGATCTACGCTTTGATGAACGGCAAGAACACCCAGGCAGCAGTTGAGTTTGCAGTTGCGGCATCCGCACTCAAGCACTCCATCGAGGGCGACTACAACATGGTAACTCTCGCAGAGGTTGAAAAGCTCGCAGGCGGCGACGGCTCCGGTCGTATTCAAAGATAATCACACAAAACAAATAAAAAGGACGCATCAAGTGATGCGTCCTTTTTGAATTGAAAATCAAAGGTTCTCCCCATTCCAACCCCAAGTATCCACAAATTCATACTTGACGTAGATGTGCTCGGGGGAAATGCCGAGCTCTTCTTTGAAGATCTTGGTAACGGTTTTGGTCATGGCGGCGCAAGCTTCCTCGCTTGCCGTGCCAAAAATTTGAACCGTTACCATTGCCATGGGAATGGAGTTGTAACCGCGGAACCACATACGGCTCTCATCGCTAAAGTTGAGCATCAGCCAATATTCACTCTTACCGGGGAAGGTTGCAATCGCCTCTCCAAGGCGCGCCTTGAGCGCAACTTCCTTTTCCTCGGTGAGCTTTACGTTGAGTTTGGTATCAATAAAGGGCATTTTCCTATCTCCTTTTTCAAAATTGTTCTGTCATTATTCTAACACGAAAATAATAAAATGTCAATATAAAAGGGGAGGGGAAGAGGATTTTTTTAAAAAAGTCGAATAAAGCCAAAAAAAATCGAAAAAATATCAAAAAAATGCATTTTTGGTGTTGACATTCCCATTTTTTCGTGATATAATGAACACAGTTAAATTTATTTTTCTAAATGGAGGAAAATGTATATGAAAGCCAAAGGTTTCCGCGTTTTTGCCGTTCTCTTCATTCTGCTTGGTCTTATTGTTGGTGGTGTAGCATTCCTGCTCATCAACGAAATGCCCGCTAAGGTCATTGCTGCTGTTCTTTGCGCAGCTATCGGTATCGTTCTTGCTGTTATCTTTTTTACCGTTGCTAACAACAAGGAAAAGCGCGAAAAGATTCGTGCCGCTATGGAAGCTGCTGAAGAAGCTGTTGAAGATGCAAGCATCCTCGATGCAGTTGAAGAAGAGCCCGTAGCAGAGATCACTCTTGATGAAGTTGCTTCCGACCTTGATGAACTCGTTGAGGAAATCGAAGAAGAAGCAGCAGCTGAAGAAGCTCGCAACTATCACCCCGCATACAAGTATGTTCGTGATAAGATCATCGAGAAGACCCCTGTAACCGAAGAGCAAATGGATAAGGCAGAGAAGATCGGTAAGGTTGCACTCCCCGTAGCTGCAGCAGCAACCGTTGTTCTGATGGCTGCAAAGCTTGTTCAATACCGCAAGCAAGAAATCCGCCGCCGCACATTCTTTGATTGGCTCGGCTAATACATCCCAATAAATAAAATTTTCGAGGTGACCGATTGGTCACCTCGTTTTTTTTATGCTTTTGAATGTTCAGAGCAATTCCTTCACCGTATCGGTAAGGGCATCGATTTGTGCCGCGGTGTTGAATAGGGAAGGACTGACGCGAACCGCACCCGAGGGCGGTGTTCCAAGTGTTGCGTGTGCTAGGGCGGCACAGTGAAAGCCCGTACGCACGCAAAATCCGCGCTCGTTCAAAAATGCACCCACACGGTCGGCAGAAAGGTCCGGCAGCGCAAAGAGCAACACACTCCCTCTGTGATGCGGTGCATAAAGTGTTATCTTTGGCATATCGGATAGCCGATCGCATAACCGCTTTGTCAGCATACTTTCATAGGAATGAATATACTCAAGCCCTAACCGTTTAATCTCGCGTATCCCTTCTAACAATCCTGCTATGGCAGGGGTGGGGAGTGTTCCTGCCTCATACCGTTCAGGTGCATCTTCGGGCATATTGCCCTCAAGAGAGTTATAACCGCTGCCGCCCTCCATTAGGGTGTCGGCAACAATTCCTTCACCCAAAACAAGAATGCCGCATCCTTGCGGCCCCCAAAGTCCCTTATGGCCGGGAGCACAAAGCGCATCTATTTGCATCTCTTTTATATCAATGGGCAAATGTCCTGCAGACTGTGCCGCATCCACAACAAATAAAATGCCTTTTTTGCGGCAGAGAGCACCGATCTCTTTCAGCGGAAGTGTAGCCGAACAGATATTCGATGCGTGTGCGCAAATCAGCATGCGAGTGGAGGGGCGTATCTTTTCAAGAATAGATGCGACAATCATTTCTGTTGTTCGATTGGGATTTGTCGGGAAGGTATCGAACACGTCATACGTGATGATGCCATCCCTTGCCAATTTATAGATGGGTCGAAAGACCGCATTGTGCTCCATATCCGAAATGAGAACGTGGTCGCCGCGCCGCAAAAGCCCCTTTATGGCAGTGTTGAGCGCCATGGTGGCGTTCATGGTAAAAATGACGTTTTCGGGGTTGTTACAACCAAAAAGGGAAGCCAATTCCTCGCGGCACGCGTAAATCTTTTCGGCGGCAGCCATGGCAAGCGCGTGCGAGCCGCGCCCGGGGTTTCCGCCATAGGTCTGCATGCACCGCATTTGCTCCTCTGCCACACGGCGCGGTTTGGGAAAGCTCGTGGCGGCGTTATCGAGGTAGATCATCTGCATCCTCCCGATAATAGTCGCGCACGCGAATACCGGCACCCGAAAGGATGGTGCGCACGTTGTTTTCCTGCGAGCAGGGGTAGGAGAGTGCATAGGCACATCCGCGGCGTGTGTGCGCCGAGTCTGCCTTTACGACCTCTGCACGCACCGCCGCACCGGCAAGCACCTTTTGCGCACGCATTGCCTGCGTCATAGATCCCATCACGGCAAGACATCCATTGGAATAAAAATTGTTTTGCATAGTTGCACCTCCTTGCTGTCAGGATATGTCGAAAAGCAGAGTGGGGTGACGAAAAAAGATAGCGAATCGTTTGGTTTAAGTATTGACCGCAAAAAACGGTTCAACAAGCAAAATGCTGCAAGGGGGGATAATTTTCTATTATGCACTTGAAATGATTCAAACGATATGATATACTATAAATACCCAAAAACAAGGAGTTAATATCATGAAAAAACTATTTGCTCTGATGTTGGTAGTCGTGTTGCTTTTGACAAGCTGTGATTTTGTCAACGATTTTATCCAAGAGCTGCCCACAGGCACAGAAGCGACAACTACTATCCCAAATGACAACGCAAACGGTGATCAAACCGGTGATAACAGGCCCGACGAAACGCGTCACAACTATCAAGCAATTGCAACAGCGCCTACCTGTGAGGAACGCGGATACACAACCTACGTCTGCCTTTTGTGTGGGGATACGTATGTTGCTCATTACATCAATGCGTTCGGTCATACTTGGCAGGCGGCTACAACCGAAGCGCCCAAAACCTGCAAAACGTGCGGCGCAACCGAGGGAGACAAGCTTCCTTCCCAAACTCCCACCGAGGGGGAAACGCTTTATGTACACTACATCGACGTTGGACAGGGCGACAGTATCCTTATTCAAATCGGGGATTGTGACATCCTCATCGACGCAGGAACGGCAAACTATGGCTCTACCGTTTCACAGTATCTAAAGGATAAGGGCGTTGATGATGTTGAGCTGATGATCAACACTCACCCCGATGCCGACCACTGCGGCGGTCTTACCAAGGTGCTCAACGATCACGTGGTTGAAGAGGTATGGATATCCAAAAACACAAACAAAAACACAGCGGCATATAAAAATTTCATTGCCGCAGTTGGTCAAGAGGGCTTGACGGCAATCAAGCCGGATGCCGGTCTGGTATATACGTATGAATACATCACACTCACCGTACTGTATTCCACCGGCGTTTCCAACACCAATAACTCCTCCATTGTTGTTATGCTTGAGTACGGTAGCTTCCGCTTCCTTTTCACGGGAGATATAGGCGAAGCAGTCGAAAACCAGCTGGTGCAAGAAAAGGCGGATCTGAAGTGTGACGTTCTCAAGGTTGGACATCACGGCAGCAGAACCTCCAGCACTGCCGCATTCTTGCGTGCGGTTGGCGCCGAATACGGCGTGATCTGCGTCGGTACAGGCAACTCTTACGGCCATCCTACATCCGCAGCGCTCAACAGACTCAAGGATGCAGACGTTTCGGTATATCGCACAGATTTGGAAGGCCACATCGTATTTTCAACAAACGGCACGGCTCTTTATCTTCCCAACGGAGAAATCGATACCACGGGATCTGTAGAGCAGTAACGCAAAAATTATAACGGTACAAAAGAAATATTTGACCTTCCTTATAATTTGCAGTGCAATAAGAAAAAAGAGTAAAGGAGTAGAGGATAATGGATACAAATGAATACGAGGCGCCCAAAGCCGAACGCATACCTTTTCTCTATCGCATACGGTATCTGTTTTCAAGCTACAGAATGCGAAATTTCTTTCACAAAGCAGGCAAAAAGGTTCTTATTTGTCTGTTGATGATCTTACTTCTAATACCGCTTTGCTATATATCTCTTCACCCCGCCAACAAGATAAAGCTCAATTACTTTCTTACCCGTAATTGTACCATAAGAGTAAATACAAGAGTACTTTCTCCACTCAGCGGCTTTAGCAGTAGCTTTTTCACTATTCCGGTAGACACTGTGATACGCATTGATGGAGATTGGGTAGAAGTGATTGACAGAGAAACAGACTATTACTATTTGGCGGAAGACGGAAAAATACACCATTATTCTCGAAACGTATACGGTGAATGGATAAAAACGATATATAATAGTGATCCTGAAGATGAGGAGCTTTCTTTGGAATTGCTGGATAAGAGCAATTACACAAGAAGCAAAGAAAATTTCTTTGTTTGGTTACTGCATTGGGACATTGACAAGCGAGTCGATGGAATGTCCGATACAAGAATGCAAAGAGCCAACGGAAGTCTTGCGATAGTAGGAACGTTTTTTGTAGACGGTATCGAATGCGAGAAAACGATTCGTTTTACAAAATTCGGAAGAACGAAGATAGAAATACCGTGGGAGGAATTGGAGAACGCAACCCTTTACACCCCGCCCCAATCAAAATAAATAAAAAGCACTCTGCAAAAATTTGCAGAGTGCTTTTTATTTTGTTTTCCGATTAGTCGGTTACAAAGGGAAGAAGAGCTACGTTACGAGCGCGCTTAATAGCGGTGTTAACT
>JAZRKS010000155.1:0-4559 GCA_045646445.1 Eubacteriales bacterium
AACCATTTTGCAGGTGTAAACCATTTTAACCAGCTTGCCGTCCTCAAAGGTCAGCACACAGGTATCTGCTTTTGCGCCAAGTGCAACAATGGTAAACTCGCCGGTAAGAACGTATGTCTTGCTTGCCGCATCATATTTATAATCCGCAAACTTGGTCATGGGCTCCAAAGAGGACAACAGGTTGGTGCGAAGCGTTGCAGTTTCGGCGCTGCCAAAACTTTGCGTTTCGGTTTGACCTGCTATAGTCATGGTTACTTTGGATTTGCTTTTTTCAATTTTGTAAACAGTAACGGTTTCCATCTCCATGCCGGTTGTTTTGAGAACAGAGGTTTCCGTGTAGGTAAAGTTATCAAAATTTGTCTTTACAAAAGCTGCTGCCCATTCTTCCTTTGTCATACCGGTAAAGGGAATGCTCTCGGTTCTTGTGGCTTTGCAAATGTCACAGGTAAAGGTTTTTGTGCCTGCCGATTCTTGCGTAGCGGCTTTGGTAACAGTACCCGCGTTCCAAACGTGAAGTGCCTTATCAAAGATCTCGGTGCAGGATTCATCGGTGCACTTGTGCCAGTGGTTGGTAGCATCGGTTGTCCAAGCATCCGCGGGAGCACATTTGTGTCCGCAAGCCGAAAGGGTTGCTGCAGTCAAGAGCATTGCAACGAGCAAAATAACAGATGTAAACTTTTTCATGATTTTCTCCTTTTTCTTTTTCATTATTGAATAACTGTCGTATCGAAATTCGTAAAGGTAATGGTCGTGCTTATGTAGTAGGTTTGACCTTCCTCAATAAATTTGCAGGTGTACATAATTTCCGAGAGCTTGCCGTTTTTGAATTTGATCACGGCCGTATCTGCGGGAACTTCATAAAGGGGAATGTTAAACACGCCCTTCTGCTTGTAGGATTTTGTTTTTGATTCGTAGTAGTAATCCTCATAATCAGCCATGAGTGCACAGTAAGCCCAAAGCGCTTGGCGAATGGTTGAAATGTTCTCGGCAGGGATCATAGCACTTGTTTTCTGTTGTCCGGGTGCTGTTTCGGTAATTCTTGCCTTACCGCCGTTTTCAAACTCATAAACCGTGGTGGTAACAGCCTCGGCTCCGCTGATGCGAACAGAAGTCTTTTCGGTGTAGGTAAAGTTTATAAACAGATCCTGCGCTAGCGCCGCATACCATTCTTCTTCGGTCATACCGGTAAAGCTGACATTTTGTGTCTTTTTGTATTGACATTCGGTGCAGGTAAAGGTTTTAACACCTGCCGCCTCTTGCGTTGCGCGCTTGGTGATCTCGCCCTTATCCCACGTATGATTTGCGAGATCTGTTTGCTTGGTGCAATCAGGATCGGTGCAAACGTGCCAGTGAGAGGACGTGTCATTTCTCCAACCTTCGGCAAGGGTACATTCATGTCCGCAAGCAGATAGCATCAACACCGATAAAACAGTGCAAACGCAAAGCAAAATGGATACTGCCTTTTTCATAACTTTCTCTCCTTTTAATATATATACTTGTGTTTTATTATATCAAAAAGCAAACATTTGTGCAATTGGCAAAATAGCCTATGTTTTTTTTTTTTTTGTTTAATTTGCACAAATCAAATAGAATGTCGCAGTTATAAAAATGATCGATACGAAGGGTTTCATAGGTCATTTTTTTATTCTTCAATTTCTTCTTCGCTTTGTTGCGCTCCAACGTAAGGCGCGATCATATATTTGTCAATTACGGGATACGCCGCATACGCCGCAGTAAAGGTTACGGCTGCCATATACCAAAGGAAGGGGAGAATGATCGGTAAACCACTCAAGGGAGTGGAAATCAGGAGGAGCAAGAGCAGGATATGTACCGCAGTAATGAGAGCAATGCCAAGCACACCCATAATATTGCGCTTAAAGCCGAGCATAGAAAAGATGAGTGCGTTTTTGAGGATCTTGTAAATGGAAAGATCAAAGGTGACAAGCATCAAGTAGATGTAAAAACGCATCAAAAAGTAGATGACGATCAGGGCAATGGTTACAAAAAAACCAAAGTCAAGTGTAAACGTGCCACCGCGTCCCCAAAAATAAACAATGTCAAAGCCAAGGGTAAAGATGGCTACGGCATCAATCAGACCTAGGAAAAATGCTTGTTTGAGGTTGCGTTTGATGGCATAAAAGTAATCGGACCAAATAAACACGGGTTCACCGCGCACCATGTTGCGCACAATGTAAGCCGCGCCCACGTTTTGCCAACCAAAGGTAATGACCGTAAAGGCGATGCAAATACCCATGCCAATGTATATTCCCGTGGTGAATACGGGGATGTTTTGTTGCGCGCCGAACAGATCGAGCAGGAGTGTGCCGGCAGGTGCTCCGCCAACGGCACTCGCACCGAGAAGCTGCGGAAAAAGAACCTCGCCCGCAACGGGTGTCTGTATCATTGAAACGTAAAGATAAAAGCAGATGAGTGCGGGAACAATGAGGGGCAGCATCATTAAATTGAGCGTTACCAGCTTCCAAAAACGTCTGCCAAGCAGCTTGAAATAACGTTTTAGAGTTGGTGTGGTGTCTTCTTCAACCGCGTCGGGTCTGTTGTCGCGGTTGTAATCAAAAAAGCTAAACAGCTTGTTTTTCTTTTCGTTAGCCAAAACGAATACTTCCTTTGCTTAATTTTTTCTTTATTTTGCGGTTTCCGTCAAGAAATCATTTAACAAATAATCTTGCAGTGTTTTGAGTGTGTGCGGTGCTTTTTGTCCGACAGATACGCCGTCCACCTCAACGATGCGCATACACAGAGCCGATGCCGAGGTGAGAATGACCTCGTTTGCATCCATAACCTCGTCTAAGGTGTAGGGGCGTTCCACAACGGGAATTTCAAAGTGACGGCAAGCATCCATCAGGTGTGCGCGACCGGTTCCTGCCAAAATGAGCTCGTTGGCAGGGTGGGTAATCAGCGTGCCGTTCTTTAAAATAGATACGTTCGAGTGTGCGCACTCGGTAACAATTCCGTCGCGGTGAAGGATGCACTCATCAACGCCCGCATCCACACACGCCTGCGTAGCCATTACGCTTGGCAAGAGATTGAGAGACTTGATGTTGCAATGGAGCGCGCGAGTATCCTTGCGAGTGATCACACGCAAATGGCGGTATGTATCTTTGATTTTTGCAGGCTTGAGCATGATCCACAAATTGGGAACTGCCGCCTCGGGGAAGGCGTGATTGCGATAATCTGTTCCGCGCGAAAATTGAAAATATACCCATTGCTCGTCATCGTCGAGCTTTTTGACAAGCTCCTCAACAAGCGAACAAAGCTCATCGGGAGTGATTTGGGGATAGATTTTGAGCAGTGCGGCACTTGCAAAAATGCGTTCTACGTGCTCACGCAGCTTATAAACCTTATAATTACGGCTAAATGTAACGTCATAAACACCGTCGCCAAAGTAGCAGGCGCGGTCGAGCATAGGAATCGTTATCTTATCAAGCTCGTCAATTTTGCCGTTGTAATAACCAAGCGTTTTCATATCAAAAAGATGGTTCCTTTCTTTCAAGCAGTCGCAGCGTCAAGAATTTGCAAGAGGTGTTCAACAATTTTTTTGTCATATTGAACAGTGGTATCCGCAAGAGCGGCACTTGCAACGGTGATGGCGCTTCTTTCACAGTATATGCCCTTGGGGGCACAGGCTTGCATACTGCCGTCGGAGTAGGTGCAAACCGCCCAAAAGCGCATGGAGTAATTTTTGTTGTAGCAACACTCGTCAAGGGCTTGGGTGTCTGCCGAGAGCACACGCCAGGAGGTATCAAAGGAGTTGTCAATACCGCCAAGCTTTACGGGGGTAGATATCTCAATGCCTTCTTCGTTTACAATGGTTGCAAAAAAAGAGATATCGGCATTTGAGCTTGCAAGCTTATCGAGGGGTGCGAGCTCAGCCGCGGCAAAAAAGCGCAAGCGAGTTTCATCCTCGGGAAAAACCAATGCCGCGCCGCGCATCGTTTCAAAGCGCATATAAAGAGCGGTATAGGTGATGTCCTCCTCGGGGCTGACGATGCCGCCCGAAGGGAAGAGCGTGTTGTCGGAGCCGTACCAACCAACAAAATTTTCTGCCTCGCAAACGGGGAGAACAAATTCCGTGCCCGAGTAGTGCAGAGTGGTGAATTTATCCTCGTCGTTTTCAATGAAAATATTGATTTGGGGGCGTTCAACAACGTTTACGTAAAATACCGCAGAGAGCACGGTGTAGCTTGATTTTTTTGTACTGACCGAATGATCGTAATCGGCAAGCGAGCGTATGGACAGGATATGCGAGGTGTTTTCGGCAAACGGAACGTCAAGCTTTACGTCAAACGTATCCCCCTCACAAAGAGAGAGCCATTCGCCGTCATTCCAACGGTATTCTACACCGCGCACGCCATAGGAGTGAGTCATAATGCCGCGCAGGTGAATTTCGCTATCGGCATATACGCGCAGAGTATCGTAAATAGTGGTTTTATTCGTTTGCAGAATGGGGGCAGAGAAGAAAGCCGCACTATAGAATCTTTTGGGTGCGGTTGCAAGATAGGTGCAAAGTCCTCCTGCGGGGACGGCGCAGGGCTTGTTTG
>JAZRKS010000156.1:0-9998 GCA_045646445.1 Eubacteriales bacterium
CCCGGTGGCCGCGCACTCAAGTTCTTCGCATCGGTTCGTATCGACATCCGCAAGACAGAGCAGCTCAAGGATGGCAACGATATTTACGGCAACCACGTTAAGTGCAAGATCGTTAAAAACAAGGTTGCGCCTCCTTTCCGCGTAGCCGAGTTCGACATTCTTTACGGCAAGGGCATTTCTCTCTCGGGCGAGGTCATCGACTTTGCAATCGCTCTCGACGTCATTCAAAAGAGCGGCTCTTGGTTCTCCTACAACGGTGAGCGAATCGGTCAAGGCAAGGACAACGTCCGCCGCCTCATCGAAAACACCCCCGAATTGATGAAGGAGATTGAGAACAAGGTTCGCGCACTCAGCGAGCAAGCAAAAATGTCTATGGATCAAGATTTTGAGGTTGACGAGGACGATGACGACGATTTCGATCTCCGCCTCTCCGATGACGAATAATGACGTTTGAGCAAATTTCTTACGGCACTGCCAATCCTTTAACCATCACCGTTCGCGCTCTGCGCGCACAGCACGAGGGGGCAGAAATGCTGGTGCAGCTGCTTTTGGAAAATGGGGAACACCAAGAGCAAAAAAGTCTTGTTATCACCACCGAGCAATACTGTGAATTCAACTTGACACGCGGGCCGATCTCAGAGGAGCTTTATGAGCAAATTGAGGAAGCCGCCGAGCTTTGCCGCGCCTTGCGTAGTGGCGAAAGTCTTTTATCCTACGGTGCAAACTCGGTGCAAGCACTCACGCGCAAGCTGGTCGGCAAAGGGTATGGGCGCGAGGTTGCCGCACAGGCAGCAGAACGCCTAGCAGGTTACGGACTCATCGACGAGGACCGCGATATGAAGCGCGAGGTTGAAAAGTGCCTGCGAAAGCTGTGGGGAAGCAAGCGTATCAGTGCCCACCTTTGGAGCAAGGGATATGCCGCTGAAACCATGAAAGGATTTTCTGATTTGTTAGAAGATATCGACTTCTCGCAGAACTGTTCCGCGCTCATCAAAAAGCACTACGGTGAGGTTCCAACCGATGCCGACGAGCACCGCCGTATGATTGCAAGTCTTTCGCGCTACGGCTACTCCATTGGCGAGATCCGCGAAGCGATTCGACTGTTGCAGGCATAAAGTAATATAAAATCAGTACCCACGCGAATTTCGCGTGGGTACCTTTTTTATTTGGTTAGGTCAAGCCGTAGCGGTCAACGATTGCTGCTACCGAGGCGGGAAGGGTTTTGCGAATGTCAAGAATGGCATTGATGTAGCGGTCAAAGAATTTATCGCTCATCTCTTCGTTCTCGTCAATCACAAGTCCGGATGCGAGGTGGTAGATTGCCGCAGGAGCAAACACGTCGCAAAGGGGGAACTCGTCCTCGGCATCAATTGCGGCGGCATCGGTAGAGATGACCTTTTTCTCCATTCCGTTCGCACGGCGATATTCTGTGTCAAGCTTGGCATATTGGGTAACAAAAGCTGCAAGCAAATAGGGGGCTCGCGCGTGGTAATCCTCATTGCCAAAGCTCACAGTCGCGTTTTCGCAAACAATCGCTATGGCGCTGTTAATCAGGCTTTGGTAGGTCATATATCTACCTCAAAATTACGCGTCAAGCACGTTCAGGTCAAGCAGAACCATCTCGGAGGGGTAAACGACCTTTGCGCCATAAAGGTGCAAGCCCTTAACGGCATCGGCAAAACGGAGCTCGGGGCGGTATGCATCAATTTCGGAGAGCTGCTCTGCAAAAGCGATTGCACGCTTGGTGCGCGCCAGGCACTTGTGCTCAAAGCCGGTGTCACCTTCCATCTTCATAACGTTGTTCGAAACAAAGATCTTGCAGCCGCCAATTGCGCCAATGCAACCGGTTTCCATCACGTCGGTGTTGTCGGTGGAAAGAGTAACCTTTGCCTTCATAATCAGGCCGGCAATTTCGGGGGTCACCTCAATCACGATATCCTCGGGGTCAGCCACGTTGTTGTTAAAGAGCTTGGTTCTGGCATCAATGATCAAATCAACAATGTTCTCGGTCTTAACGTCGTCACACTTAATGCTGCTGCCCGCTTGACCGTAAAGGCTGTAGATGTATTGGTCGGCATCGTTTGCAAGAGCGCTTGCTGCGTTTTTCATAGCGATCTCCATCAGCTTGGGGGAGGATTGTGCACGGTCAATATCGTCGATTTGGAAGTTGAAGTACTTCGCTTGGTCGATCTTGAGCTCGCGTGCATGGTCGGAGAGAGCAGCAGGGGAGTTCATGTTTGCGTTCTTTACGTATTCGGAAACGACCACTTCACCAACGCCGCAAATGCGAACGGTGTTGCCCTTTTCGCGAATTTCGCCCTCGTAATCGCGGTTGCAGTTTGCAACGCCGATATACTTTTTGTCAAGCTCCTGATAAAGATTTTCGCTCCAAACGGTGGGAATAAAATTGGTAATAGCCATAGTGTTTTTTCCTTTCTTTTTTCAAAAATATATTAGTGCCATTTTTGCATCGAGCGCATGATTTTAGAAAGATTTGCGCGTACCTCTGCCGAGGTCATGGCACGCACCTCAGCAGGGGAAAACTCAACGCTCTCGGCGTTGTTTGCGGCACCCGCAGAGCGAGCGCGGTTTTGGGCATTACTCTCGGCCGCCCTTTTTTGAGAGAGCTGCGTGCGGTGCTCGGCAAGAGCAAATGCCGCGGCAAGCGAGTTGCCCTCGGTGACACCTTGCCATACCTCCCGTGAGAGCGAGGAAATGGGTGTTGAGGGATAGAGAGCCGAAAACTCGGCATATTGTCGCTCGATCTCCTCCATTTGGGCAAGTCTCGCATTTCGGGAGTCGAGCTCTTGTCGAAGAGCATTCAGCTGACCTCGCAGCTCGTCCAGTTCGCTTTTTTGATGCGAGGGATCAGAACCTTCGCAATCAAAATCAGTATCTGCGCAGGAATCTGCAAAAACGTCAGGAGCAGCTTCATCTGGCTCTCCGAGAGGTGTTTCTTCTCCTTGGGGCAAGGAGCTTTCTGTTGGCGGCGCAGGCGGCGTCGCCACAAAATCGTGCGGTACATCCGCACCTTCATCTTGATTTTCGAAAACAGTGCATTCTTCATTCATCAGTTGCAACTCCTTTCTCATTGAGTTTTTCAAGCAGAGCCTCGCGGTTGACGAGCATACCCGTGGGGAGCAGCTCTACGTATTGGCTCACACTCAGGTGTCCGCCATCAAGCAGCTTGTTCAAAGTAGAAACGGTAGCTGCGGGGGAATAACGGTCGATGCTGCCCGTGTGAACGGTTGCATTGATGAGCGCATTCTTGAGCAGCGCATAGTCAAGTGCCTCGGCACCAATCGTGCCATTCTTTTCCAAAACCGAAAGCATACGCTCGGTGGGGCAGTAGGTGCAAAGCATATCCGCCCAAATAGCGGCAAGCTCTCCAATACAGCGGCAAAAATGAACGCGAACGTGCTCAAGCGATACCGAAGCGGCAGATTGCAGCGTGAGAATTGCACTGGTGTTGTGCGCACGCTCGTCGCCCAAAGCCGAATCGGTGGCGCCCATCATAGCCTTGGTGTTTTCAATGACGTCAGTGATGAGGTCAAGGTAGCCATCCTGCATTTGACCAACGCCCACCACCGAAACGGCATCTGCCATATTGCCGCCACCAACGGCACCAATGGCCTCACCAACCTCGTTGGACCATTCCGGAATGCGGGTCTTATCGTAAACGACCTTCGAAAATGCAGTATTCTGCATGTGCTTGAGTGCCATTGCATAGGCGGTGTTAATGCACTTTTGGTTTGCAACCATGTCGCTCACCGATGCCGTACCGTGAAAACAGTTTTTGGCGTTGTGCCAATGAAAATAGGCAACGGGGTAGAGGCGCAGACCTGTTTTTGCACGGCGGATCAAGCAATTTTTCGTCGATTTTTCAAAAACGACCTCGCCGTCCTCACGGAAAAAGCGAATGAGAAAGGTTGCCTTTTCCTCTCCCTTTAGTTCGGCTTTGCCGAGATCTGCGGTAAAGGTTCCCGCATTTTCATCGTCGCTTACAATGCGAGAGGCGTCCTTTTCGCTCACGCCGTAAAGGAGAGCCTCACGGCGCAGGCTTTCCACGCTTGCGCGGCCTGCCAGCATAACGTACTTTTGACTTTGAATATCAGAAGAATTGACGTCCGCAACAAACAAATTGGTCGAATCTACAACGTCGGTGTGAATGTCACCGTCAAAGGCGTGACCGTTGCGGCGGTTGGGATCCCACCAACAGTAAAAGACACCGTCGCCCGAAATGGCGGCATCCAAAAGCGCCTGATAGGAGATTGCTTCCATTTTGCCGTGCTTCCAACGCCAAGCGGCGTTTCGGTTGAGCACGTCAATTCCGTGGGCAACCGCCGCTCTTGCCTCGGGCGAAGCAATAAAGGGGAGTGCTTCGTCGGAGTAGGAGATGGAAATATCTCCACCGATGACAGATGCGACCTGGTGGTCGGTGATCCGTCGAATAAAATTAAATACGGGGCGTGGGAGGTCGGCATTTACGCCATACCATTGGTCTCCGCGATAAAAGCGCTCATTGCGTCTTACCGTTTCATAAAGACCGATGCGTTGCTTGTAGGCCTTGCCTGCCTCATAAGCACGCCACGCCATTTCATGTGCTTGAGAAATAACGATTCCTCCTTTCTAAAAATAGTTAGGGCTTAGTATGAATATCGAGTCGGTAGAACTCGGTGGGGGCAGATGCGTTTGCCGAGATGGTAAAACGCAAAAAGCGGTAGCGGTGCGCTCCCACTCGCATCCCCTGCAGATAGGTCTCTGCGTTGGATTGTGAAGGGCACAGGGCAAATTGCTTGCCTTGGCGCTCGGTTTCCAAAAGCAACGTTGCATCTCCACCGCTCCCCCCATAGTACAAATAAGCGCGTGTGGAACGGCGCGGAACATCGGGTGTTCCAAAGTCGATGTATGCGCTTCTGTAAAACGCGGCAATGGGCATATCCAAGTCGGTGGAGTAGGAGCGGTTAAATACAAAAATGCCGTTGTTTTGTGCAAAGCCGATCTCATTTTTGTATTTAAAGAAGAAGCTTGCGGGAATGTTGTCAAAGCGGTACCATTCGCCGTTCTCAGTATTCCAAACCAACACCGCACCTATGGTGTCTTCGGGGTCGCGCATCCAAATCTCCCCGTCAGCCGCGTTCCAAAAGAGCTCTGCACGCTGGGCAAGGCCAATTTGTATCCTTCCCTCCAAGCCGATCGAAAGTCGGTCAAAAGAAAGCTGCTCGGGGCGGGCGACCGATGCACTGATGCGATAAATATCGCTGCCCATTACGGCAATCACGCTGTTTTTGTAGGGGATGACACCGTGGGGCGAAGCACAACCCATGTCCTTTGCCGCAAGCATTGCACTTGCCACACCTTTTTCAAAGGTCAAGCTCCAAATGCGATCGGCAGTAAATGCCAAAACCGTGTCATACAGGGGGCACATCGCCGTTACAGGGTGCGCGCTGTCCCCCAAAAAGAGGACGTCATCTGCACAAAAATAAAGGGAGGATGCCCACGGGTAAAAGACGTGGCAGGAGGAGAGCATATAGTCGGTTACGTTACGGGAGCAAAAAACACGCGCATCGTTGCCCCAAAGCAAAAGCTTGTTCTCGCCACCGTGAGAATAAATAAAGGAAAGCTGAGCCGCAAGCATTTTTTGTCGAACCTCGGCGTTGAGATTGACGGTAAAACCAACCTCCAACACCGTGGGCGGCGTTGCGGTGTTCACGGTGATCTTGTCGGTTTTTGGGGTAAAGGTGTAGTCGGTAATGACCTTTCCGTCTGCCATGACGATATCTACCGTATCGACATAGTAGGGCAGATGAAAAACGGTTGAAGCATTCGAATTATAATAGTGAACGCGCAGGCGAGGGGTGAGCAGGTTGATCTCCTCGTTGACGTCTCCAAAGGAGGAGGGATGCCATTGATAGCCAAAAAGCGGAACGTATGCCTCCATCACATCAAATTCGTTTTGCTCGGCAAAATAGTGGTAAATGTTGCTTCCGTCAAGCAAATACAAATCCTCCAAATAGAGGCAAAAATGCACGCGACCTTCCTCGGTGGAAATCATGCCAACAAGGCTTTTTTCCATCGTTTTTTCATCTAAACGATAGATTTGGTTGTCCACCACAACCAAGAATAGCGAACTCCCTTTAAGCGTTCCTTGCCAAACGCCGCGCACCTTTTTGTTACCCGCAAAATACTGCTTGAGTGCATAGCCCATTCGCGTTTTGAGAATGCCGCTTGGCAAAATGCGAAAATTGCACATATCCTCGGCCCCCTCGGGGGAGAGCGGCGTGTGCTTTCCCATGCCGCCAAATTTGCAAGAGAGAATTTTCAAAGCGGAATGCTTTGATCTGAGTCTTGCCATAGGTTGAAAAACTCCTTTCATTTTGAACTGTCACAAAGAAAAACCGTCTCTTTCGCCCGCTCTTAAAAGAGCGAGCGCTCTTTTTTAGCAAAACGAAAGGTGTTGTTGGCGGCAGGTTGCGGTGCAGGGAGATTGGCGCGGCTCATCACGGCGTAGCGCAAGGCTTCCGGCGCGTGCGTTACGGCGTGTGGCTCGTCCGAGGCATCCTCGGGGCGCATTGCATCGCAAAGCAGAGCCGGCATCGAGCGGATCAGCTCGGTGCAAACCGACGATATCCGAAGCGCAGGTGCTCCGTCCGTAGGGCTTAGGTATTCGCGCAGAACTCGCCAACCCGGAACGCGGCGGTTGTCGGCGGCGCACATCGGTGGCACGCTGGGGACCGATTGCATCACCTCAAAGCCGCTTTTTCCGCTATCCTGACGGCGGTTCCACAAGTCGGGAGAGGCGACCGCATAGCGCACCTGCCGTCCTTGGCACAAAAGCGACACCTGCCGCGCCGCCTCGCTCAAGGTCAGGTTGGGCTGACAAAACTCCTTTACCGCAAATAAATTTCCTTTGGCATCATAGCCCATCAAAAGGGCGGCAAGCATATCAAAGCCGTAGTCAAACGCCACGAAATAATGTAGCTCGTCCGGTATCTTCGCGGGGGAACAGATGTGCACGTCAGGGTCAAACTCCGAAAAGAATTGTCCTTCAAATACGTCCCAACGCCCGTAGAGCCACGCGTCGCGCAGCTTTTGCGGCAAGCTTTCCAACTGCCGAACATAGTCGGGGTCAGCTCGCAGCAAAATCGGATTGTCATACACCTGCGCCGAGATGAACAGATAATCGTCGGGATCTTCATCCTCTCGAAATTTTCGCTCCACAAACAAGCGCTTGACCCACGCGTGCCCGATCCCACCGGGGTTGCAGGTCAAATACATTCTGCGCGGTGCGACAGAAGTGCCACGAAGACAGGCCTTAAAAATAGAAAACTGATATTCGCTCAGCTGCGTTGCCTCGTCGATAGCAATTATGTCGTACTCTTGTCCTTGGTAGCGCAAAACGTCTCTTGTTGACGCGCAATAGCCAAGTGCAATACTGCTGCCATTGGGGAGCGTGAGGAGCTTGTCACCCTCGCTGTAAGAGAGGAGCGTGCCGTACTCATCCAAAAGCGGGCGGACGTGGTTGGCTTTGAGCTCTGCATAAGAACGCCGAACGAGCAGGCACCGAATGCCGGGATAGCAGAGGCAGAGACCGATTAGCTTGCGCCGCAAAGCCCAGGATTTTCCGCCACCGCGCGCCCCACCGTAAGCCGTATAACGGGCACGGGATGCGAAAAACAGCTTTTGCCGCTCGTTTGGCGTGCCGCTGATGTGCAGGGTGCTCTCACTCGCCTCTCTCACGCGCCGTCCTCCAAAATGTCATGCTCAAACACAAGTCGCATTTGTCCGCAGGATGCGCTCGAAGTCTCCTCACGCTCATCATAACCCAATCGCTTTTTGAGATAATAGGAAAGCAGTGATGGAGAAGGAGAGGAAATTAAGAGTTCATCCTCAAGCGTTGTGCAAATGAGGTCGTAGAGCCGCGGAGCATCGGTGCAGAGCTTTTGCAAATAGGAAATGCCGCAACCGAGAAAGCGACAAAAGCCCGCAAGGTTTGCAAATTTCCCATTTGTTTTTTTGGCATCCGCCTCGGGCGGTGGACGGCAAGCGCCTACGTACTCATCAAGCAGAGCCAAGAGCCGCTTTTGCCGCGCGGGTGTATCAAGCGTTTTTGGCAATTTCTTTGCCATACAAATAGCATCACCTCCAATGGTTCGGTTTTCTTTGTGACGCCCTTATTGTACCGCCCTTTTTCGTGCCAAAAGATGACAAAGTGTGCCACTTTGTGCCAAATAAATTGCTATTGCTTTTAGCCCTCCTCCGGGAGGAGGGAAGCGCCGCGCAAAGTCGCGGAGCTGAGAGGAGCCCGCGTGTACGAAAGAAAAGCACTCGTTTTATGGTGAGCAGAAAGCGTGAATGCCGCCGGCTCCTTCCGTCTCTCTGCGTTCGCCACCTCCCTCCCGGAGGGAGGCTTATGCTGCCGCTCCTTATTCATAAATCCAAACACAACCAAAAGTTGTAAAAAACGCCCATAAATAAACTTTGCGGTTCTTGAAATGGCAAAAAATATTTGCTATAATATAGTCAAGATAAGCGCTTATCAATCTAAACAAAGGTGGATTGAATATATGGAAATCAACTTAAAAGAAAAATTACGCTCATTGAGACAGCAGAAAAACATTACCCAAGAAGCTCTTGCCAATCATCTTGGAATCACTCCGCAATCCGTTGGTAAATGGGAGCGCGGCGAAGGGTTCCCGGATATTACGCTGTTGCCCAAAATCGCATTTTACTTTGATGTAAGCGTTGATGAATTGCTTTGTGTAGATCAGGTAAGAGTGGAAGAAGCGATTTGTGAATATCAGCGACAAAGTAAAATTTGCTATCAAAATGGTGAAAATCAAAAGAACCTTGAAATTTGGGAAAAGGCATATTCCGAATTTCCAAATGATTGCCGCGTTATCGAAGGGCTTATGTTTGCTATCAATCGAAAGGCAGTATATCCTTGTCCCAAAGACGAAGCTGATCGCATTATCGCCCTTGGTGAAGAACTTTTGGCAAAGTCAACCGATGCAATGCAAAGAGAACTCGCTGTTCAACATTTATGCTATACTTGCTATGACAAAGAAAAAGCTTTATACTATGCTAATATGGGTGGAAGTATCTATGCAACAAGAGAGGAAATGAAAGCTGCAGTTCTTGACGGTGAAGAAGGTGTTGTTGCTTGCCAAGAATGCATTGAAATTTTAATTCACAGTGCAGCAATGCGTGCTGCGGCGATGGTTTCAAAAACAAATTTTTCACCCGAGGAAAGAATTGAGGCATATACTTTTGCCATAGATATACTAAAGCGTTTGTTTTCCGACGATAACGTTGGCTTTTACGCAAACTATTTTTCACTTTACTATCGTTATATTGCATTTCAATATACCCAATTAAACGATAAAGAAAACGTACTAAAAAATCTTAAAGAAAGCTCTCGATACGCAATTATTGAAGCAAATCTGAAAGATATGGATTACACTGCTCCAATGGTGAACCGTTTGAAGCACAAAAATCAAAACACTACCAAAAACTACAAGGGGAATGCTTGCAATTTACGCCTTGAAGATTTGAAAAATAACATGTTTGATTTCGTGCGAGACGAGGATGTGTTCAAACAGATTATTGCAGACCTCGAAAAACACGCCGAAAAAGACTAATATGAAGCCCCCGACAAGTTAGTATTTGTCGGGGGTATATACTTTTGAACAAGAAAAAAGCGCCTACGACTTTCGTCGCAGACGCTTCTTTTTCTTTCTTATTCTTTTTCAAAAGTTTCCTTATAACATTCAATTGCCTCGGCAATGATCTGTTCTGCCTTTTCTTTCCCAAAGAGCGATTTGACCGCGGTCTCCTTGTTTTCCAGCTGCTTGTAAACACTGAAGAAGTGCATTATTTCATCAAAAATATGCGGAGGGAGATGGTCAATCGAGTCAATTCCGAGATAGGTCGGGTCAGAGATGGGAACGGCAATAATCTTGTCATCCATCTTGCCACCGTCAAGCATGCGCATCACA
>JAZRKS010000157.1:0-8880 GCA_045646445.1 Eubacteriales bacterium
CTGCAAAACAACCGCGACCACCGCAAAATTGCCGTGATTGATGGCAAGGTCGCCTATACGGGCGGTATCAATCTTGCCGATGAGTATATCAATGAAAAGCTCCGCTTTGGGCATTGGCGCGACTGTGGCGTGCGGATGCAGGGCGCGGCAGCGGAGAGCTTTACCGCTATGTTTTTGCAGACCTGGCATTTGCTCTCGCGCACGCGCGAGCCCTTGCGCGACCTGATTGCCGACAGAGACACGACCACTCCCTCGGACGGTTGGGTGCAGCCCTATGCCGATAGCCCGATGGATAAAATTCACGTGGGCGAGCGCATTTACAATCATGCCATTTCGCGTGCGCAAAAAACGCTTTATATCACCACCCCCTATATGACAGTGGGTGAGGAAATGATTTCGGCACTGAAATGGTGCGCGCAAAGCGGTGTGGATGTTCGCATCTTTACACCGGGTATTCCCGATAAAAAAATCGTGTTTTTTACCACGCGCTCCTATTACCGCGAGCTCCTCTCGGCGGGTGTTAAAATTTACGAGTATACCCCCGGTTTTGTGCACTCCAAAATTGTGGTGTCGGATGACGATTTTTGTATGATTGGCAGCACGAATATGGATTTTCGCAGTCTTTATCTCAACTACGAGTGCGGTGCTTGCTTTTACAATTCAAAAATGATTGAAGACGTAAAAGCCGATATTCTAAACCTGCAAACCGACTGCCGCGAAATCACTCGGTCAGATTGCAAAACGAATTTTTTGATACGGCTTTTGCAGGATATTTGCCGTATGTTTGCACCGATTATGTAAAACAAAAAGGAAACGCACGTGCGTTTCCTTTTTTATATTTTTTCTTTTGTTACATACAGATTAATGTCCCACGCGGGGATGCCGCGCATGCGGCGCAGGTAAAAGCCGTTGTAATGGGGTGCGATTTTGTGAAGGTGAAGTGGGAGTGCGAACAGATCCTCACTGCGGTGATAGAGCGAGACAAGCAACGTGGGGGCGTGAGCGGTGAGGGTTTGGATCGAGCCGTCAAGTGCTTCCCTCTCCGAGCCCTCCACATCGTATTTGATATAATCAACGCGTGCGCCGCCGAGAACGGCATCAAGGGGCAAAGCCCTGACCTCGACTACCTTTGCAGGGCGATCGGCAAGCGTTTGCGAGCGGTTCACCTCAAAGGATGCGTTGCGGTTGCCGCTCTTATCAAAATAGAGTGTGGTCTCTTCGTTCCAAGCACCCGCATTGACGGGGATAACACGGGCACGGGTTTCGCCCTCGGCATAGTTTTCGAGTTTTTTATAATTTCGCGCATCGGGCTCCATTGCCCACACCGTTTCGGGAGTTCCTTTTTCCAACAGCTGACGGACGGTATCGCCGTTGTATGCGCCGAGGTCGGCGGCGGTACGAACGGTTTTGGGGTGGATAATATGCTCCCAAATTTCGTCCTCGTCGCTTTCGGCATCGAGCAGGTATCCAATGTCTCCACTCAATTTATAGGAAAGAATATGATCAAAAATGCGGCGAGATTCGTCATCGGATAGGAGTGCGCGCGCGGCGGTGAAATCCTTGATATGTTCCTCATAAAAGGCGCGCGTAAAGAGAGTATCGCCAAAGGCAGGAACGTCGGGAGCGTAAAGCTCCGCTTCTGCGCGAATGCGCAAAATGTTTTCAAGCACTTCGGGTCGAGATGTACCAAACGAGAGGAGAACAATGACGTTTTCTTTGCCAAATTCATCTTTAATATCGCCCCACGTTCGCACGGGCATTCCGTGAAAGAGGTTGCCGCGCGCAAAGCCGTCACTGGCAAAAATACCGCCTACGGGGATGCCGCGCTCGGCAAGAACGGCCAAAATCTTATCCGCTCCGTTGCCCATGCCGTAAAGAACGATCGTTTTATTCGTTTGTTGCAAATATTCCCACAAATCGCGTGTGCACTTTGGCAGCATTGGCTTTGCTCCTTTCTTTTTTCGTCATATTCATTATATCACATTTTGGTGGGATGTCAAGAAAATGATTGACATTTTTTTGGAAATATGCTATACTGTAGGCATACTGACGAAAGGATGAAAAAACCAATGTCTGATTGCTTGTTTTGTAAAATTATTGAGGGTGTAATTCCCTCCGCTAAAGTTTTTGAAGACGAATACGTATATGCTTTCCGCGATATCGCGCCGATGGCTCCCGTGCACGTTTTGGTCGTGCCCAAGCTGCACATTGCATCTGCCGACGAGGTAAGCACCGAGAACAGTGCTTACGTGGCGCGCATTTTTGAGGCGATCCCCAAAATTGCCGCCGCCGAAGGACTGACCAACGGCTACCGCGTGATCACCAACTGCGGTGAGGATGCTTGCCAAACGGTCAAGCATTTGCATTTTCACATTCTCGGTGGCAAAAAGCTGCCTGATGAGATGGCATAATTTTGTCAATACGGACCGTCGAGGACGCCGGTCCCTACAAAAAAGAACGACTTGCATTACGCAAGCCGTGGTTTTTTATTCAATTCTCGCTAAAAACACTTTCTATTACGCGCGGAGCGCGGACGGGAGAGTATCTCCAGCGGGTGATGTGCTTTGTTTCGTTGGCATCTATAAAAAAGTGCAAGGGTGTTCGCAGTGCGGGAGCCGAGCAGCAGGCATCGATGAGCACGAGCTTGACCTTCATGCGCTCGGGCAAAATGCTCTTGATGTAAACGGCAATGCTCTGCCCTATTTTGGAGCGCAGAATGGCGGCTTCCTCCTCGCTGACCTCGGCAAGACCTGCCAAGTTTGGAGTAAGCTCAACAAAGACGCCGTAGCTTTCAATGCTACGCACAATGCCCGTAACCGTTTGCCCTGCATCAAACGCGGCGGCGTGTTCTTCCCACGTGCCAAGTAACTCGCGCATAGTGACGTAGATGCGCTCGCTCTCGCGGTTGATACACTTGACAACAACGGGAACGGTCATTCCACACGAAAGCCGATCACGCGGGTGCGAGATGCGAGAAACCGAGATGCAATCGACCGACAATAAGGATGGCACACCGCATCCAACATCTACAAATGCGCCAAAGGGCTCAAGATGCGTGACACGCGCCATCAAAACGTCACCTGCCCTGAGGTGCTTCATATAATGCCGCATACAATCCTCTTGCGCCGCTCTGCGCGAAAGCTTTACCACGGGCTCACCGTTGCGGCATTCGATTGAGAGAATTTTGCACGCAACCGGCTTGCCTACGCGTGTGATAACGGCGATGTCCTTTTTGCTTTCCCCCGCGCGACAAGCGAGTGTTTCGGCAGCGTCGATAATGCCGCGTGCGCAATGCAGGTCAACGTGCAAGCGCATATCCTCATCGCAAAGCGTGGCAATGCCCTCGATGATAGCGCCACGGCTCATGGCGCGCTCTAACCCTGCCAAGGAGGATAGGTATTCTCTGTTTTGTGCGCTCTCTAAAAGTGCCCCCTCGGGACGGTAAATATCGGTTATCATTTGTTTATCTCCTTTCCTTTTTTGCGATCCGATTTATTCCATCCTATGCGGTGGCACAGAGGTTTATGAATAGCCCTGCCATTTTGCGGCATAATAAAGAAAAAGAGGGTTTGGAGATAGATTTTATGCTGGAACTGTGCGGCAACTACCGCGAGAACGTGCGGCGCGTGGACGAAATTTTGCGCGTGAACGAAAATTTTGACATCATTAAAAAGACGCTGTTTATCGGCAATGCCGAAACAACCTTTTACTACATTGACGGCTTTGTGGAGGGAGCGTCATTAAACAAGCTGATGGCGTATTTTCTCACGCTCAAGGGTCTGGGCGAGCCCACCGATGCGAGTGAGGATGCCGCCGCGCGCTTTTTTGCCGAGCATCATATGCCTTTTGTTGAGGCAGAGGTTATGGAAGACGGCGATAAGATTATACAAATGCTGCTTTCGGGCACGACCTTGCTGCTTGGCGAGACCTTTGGGCGGTTTGCTATCATCATCGATTCGCGCACCTACCCTGCCCGCTCGGTTGCCGAGCCCGAAACCGACCGCGTTATGATGGGTTCGCGCGACGGATTTGTGGAAACGCTTGTTTTTAACACCGCTATGGTGCGCAGGCGCATTCGCGACCCCAACCTGACAATGCACTACACGAGTGTGGGAGAGCGCTCCCGAACGGACGTTGTGCTTTGCTATATCAAAGGGCTTGCCGATGACAAATACGTGCAAAATCTTTCACAAAAATTATGCTCTATCAAAACCGATGCCCTAACGATGGGGCATGAATCACTGGCGGAGCTGCTCATTCGACAAAGGTGGTACAATCCCTTCCCAAAGATCCGTTATACCGAACGCCCCGACGCGGCGGCGGCACAGCTACTCGAGGGGAGCGTGCTCATCATTTGCGACAACTCCCCCGAGGTAATGGTACTCCCCAGCACCATTTTTGATTTTATGCAAGAAACGAACGATTTTTACTTCCCACCCCTGACGGGAACCTATATTCGTTTGGTGCGGCATTTGGTGTTTTGGTCAACGCTTTTTCTCGTACCTGTATGGTTTTTACTCATTCGCAACCCCGAGTGGATTCCAAATTGGTTGGGCTTTATTGTGCCCGAGGAGCGTGGGCGCATTCCCATTTTTGCGCAGCTGATGTTGATGGAGTTTATGATAGACGGCTTGCGATTGGCTTCAATGAACACCCCAAGCATGCTTTCCAATTCCCTTGCCATCGTGGGTGGACTGATACTGGGCGACTTTGCGGTGAGCATTGGATGGCTCATTCCAGAGGTCATTTTGTATATGGCATTTGTTTCGATTGCCAACTTTACGCAACGGAGCTATGAGCTCGGGTACGCATTCAAGTTTATGCGTATTTTGCTTGTCATCCTTGTAGAATTGCTTGATGTTATCGGCTTTGGCATTGGAACGGCAATCATCATTCTTTTGCTCGTCTCAAACAAGACAGTCAACGGAAAAAGGTCCTATCTCTATCCGCTTATCCCCTTCAACGGGCGCGCCTTGCTCTCTCTGTTTGTGAGGGTGAAGAAGGATAGTGGGGATAAAAAGGATAGGCAGAAGATATAAAACCAATTCTTTTCTTGTAGGGGCGTGCATTGCGCGTCCGCAAAAATTTGTTTGAACGATAGGCGGACGACCGATGGAAGGCGGCAAGCCGCCAAGAGATTGCAAGCAATCTCTTCGCCCCTACAAGATTTCTTATGATTCTACACTTTGTACTCTGCTCTTTGCAGAACAAAAGGCACCCGAGGGTGCCTTTTGCTTTTTCTCCGTTTTATTATTTTTCGTTTACTGTACAAGTATAAACGAACTCTTGTGTGCTACCGATGAGGGCATCTGCCATTTTTTCGTTCAGTTCTTCCCTATTCTCTGCATCAAATTGTTCCCACTTTATAAGTTGGATTTGGGTTTGGCTTATCGTTTGATACTCTTTCAAAAATTGTTGGAATTTTGCATCGTATTCTTCTTTGCTAACCGGGTTTCGATTGTGCATGTAATAGCCAACTTCTTGTGCAACCGATTCGGCAAACAGAGACGTGAAAGATACCCCTATACTTGATTCATACGACAACAGGCTAAAAAGTTTTACCCAGCCAAGTTCGGGATCGCGATACGAGCCCTCGGTCAAAATACTCTTTTCTCCGTTTTTATCAACAACACAAAGGTAAATGTTATCTCCATCTTTCCAATGTGCCGCACTGTAATGGTCTACTTCTTCGCCCGTATAAAGGTCGTATATATCAATACCAACGTTACCCATGGAACCGCCGGCACTTGCCGCAAAAACCTCGGGAACATTGTCAAAGTTGATGTCCATCAAGCCGACAGCAAAGCTGCCGGGGATATAATTTTCACTATCTTCAATTTCTATGTTTGCGAGAGTATTGAGCAGATAGGATTTCCAAGTTTGCTGTTCTTCTTCTGTGAGAAAACGGTGTTTTGTGGAGGGACACTCCTGATGCGTGGGTGCAGTCGTAGATTCCGGTTGGGGTTGTGTTGTTCCCTTTTCATCAGGTGCGCCCACGGTCGGCTCGGTTGTCGATTCTGTTGTTCCAACAGAATCGGATTGATTACAGGAAATAAAATTGCAAAGCAAAAGGAAGCATAAAAGGGCGGCAAAGATTTTTTTCATTCTTACATTTCTCCTCTTAAATTTTACAATTTCATTATAGTACGCAAATTGTGAAATGTCAAGGCAAATCAGACGTATTTTTAACAACAGATAAATTATTCTTAACGAGAGATAAAATTGTATTTTAAGAAATCGATCAAATCTGTGTTCTCGGGCGAACTGTGACGGTCATTTCAAAATTCTTTGCTTCTTTTTGCGCTTTGATATGCTTAATGATATCTATAATTTGCAACTGCTTCGTAATATTCCGCCTGTCTTTGCTTTTCTAATTTTTTGTGCTTGGCAACACTGATAATCTCCAAAACAAAAATAAGCAAATAGTAGGCATACCAATAGGCGGTGTACTTTGCGGCGGCGCCTACAAAAATCGCCATGGGAACAGCACCAAGAAACAAAAGGGCTGTGAAAAAATTGAAACCGGGGCAAATCCCTCGGAACATTTTGCCGATAGACGCAAATCCGTCAAGTGCATAAAAAAGCACACTGATAAAGGCAACGATCATACTGTAAACCCAACAGGCAAAGGAAGCGTTTATTCCCATTCCCTCGCTATCAGTCGGTTGTGAAAAGACAATCCCCACAAGCATAAATGCCAGGCTGATAACGGTCAGAACAAGGGCGGTAACGCCCTTTCTTTTTGAGATGATTCGTTTTGATCTTTTCATATCATTTCTCTCTTTTCTTTTCTTTGAAACTTCATGTGCTTAGTAATATCGACAATCTCCAACACAAATATGCCCAGATAATAAACGTACCATATCACAGTTGAATTCAAAGCCGCGCCAACAAACAGCGCCATTGGGACAGAACCTATGTACAAAAGGGCTGATATCAGATTGAAGATGGGATCGATTTTTGTGAACACCTTGACAAGGCAAACAACTCCATCAATAACATAGAAAAGCACACTGAAAAAAGCGACAATCACACTGAATATCCAGCATGCAAATCCGCGACTGACTCCTTGATCTGTCGGAGCCTCCACAAAAAAGGACAAAATGATAAGACCTATACTGACGGCACTAATGATAACGGCAATTATGCCGAACGTTTTGGATGCTACGTCTTTCATATTTACTACTACCTTTCTTAAATGTTATTCCTTACTCCAACAAACGGGAATTCAGTTGCGTATATTACGCAAGAAATAAAATTTTCATCAAATCTGTGTCCCCGGGCGCAGGGTGACGGTCATTTTGCAGTGCTCGGCTTGTGCGCCGTGAATTTCGATGAGGTAATCAAGCTCAAGTTTGTTTTCCTGTAAAAGGCGGTTGTTGACCTTGACGGTGCGCACACAGACCTCGAACTCGGAATAGGGTGTGTTGTAAAGGCAAATGTGGCGGCGTCCCTCCTCAAAGGTCATGGCGGTACGAACGGGACCTGTGCGCATCATCGACACAAGTCCGGGATTTGCACGGTCAAAGCCGATGGCGGTCATAGAGCCCTTCATGCCCGTCAGCTCGCTTTCGGCATAAATCAGCTCCACGCGGTGCTCGGTGGTGAGCAGCTTGCCTTCCATCAGCATTTCGGTCGGCTCGGGCATCTCGCCCGTCACGCTCTTCAAAAGCTCCTCAAAGGACTGCGTGCCGGCCTCTGCTTCTTCATTTTCTGTATCCTCGTCAAACAGAGACAGATTCATCTCGATGCGCGAGGTGAGAATATCGATCATTACGTTTCGTTTTGTCATTTTTATTCTTCTCTTTCCATTTTCTCGCGGCGCAAAAGCTCGTTTACCTTGAGGACTGCAAGCTGTGTTTTGCCGTCTAAAATTTCGCCGCGCATGACACGGTCAACCATTTCGGCAAGCGGAATTTGCACAACGTCGATAAATTCATCGTCATCGGGGTCGCACTCGCCAAAGTCCAAGCCGCGTGCGAGATAGAGGTTGATTTTCTCGTCGAGAATAGCGGGAGATGCAAGATAGGTGCCAAGATACTCCAAGGATTTGCACCTCGCGCCTGTTTCTTCGCGCAGCTCGCGCAGAGCCGCCTCGCGTGGGTCTTCGTTAGGTGCGTCGAGCTTGCCTGCGGGAATCTCAACGGTTACCTCTCCAACGGCGTAGCGGTATTGGCGCACGCAGATGACCTTGCCGTCATCGGTCAGGGGCAAAACTGCCACCGCGCCTATGTGCTTGATATATTCGCGAAAACCCTTGCCACCGTTTGGCAGGTTGATGTCATCGACATAAACGTGCAGAATTTTGCCTTCAAAAACCGATTTTGAAGCGGCACAGGTCTCAATTAAGTGTTCGTCACGTATCATTTTGCACTCTCCTTGGTTTGAGTCTCTTATATTATACTATATTTTTTTCAATTTGTAAAGAATCCCTTGCAAAAAAGATAAATTTCTGCTATAATGAGCACAGAACACACGGGAGGTTCGGCTATGAAGGTAAAAGAAGAATTCATCCGCTCGGCGATGCTTTTGGGCGAGGATGGAATTGATAAATTGGCGGCAGCAAAGGTTGCCGTTTTTGGCGTTGGCGGCGTTGGCGGCTATATTTGCGAGGCGTTGGCACGCGCAGGTGTGGGAGAACTCCATTTGTTTGACAATGACGTGGTATCTCTCTCGAACATCAACCGTCAAATCGTAGCGCTTCATTCTACCGTTGGTCGCCCCAAGGTTGAGGTGATGCGCGAGCGTATCCTCGATATCAATCCCGATTGCAAGGTTGTGACAAATCAAGTTTTTTATCTGCCCGAAAATGCCGACGACTTCCCCCTTTCGGACTTTGATTACGTAGCAGATGCCATTGAAGTCGGATCGTAGCCATGT
>JAZRKS010000158.1:0-14393 GCA_045646445.1 Eubacteriales bacterium
CAGTTGGTGCCGGGGAATACGGGAATGAGCACCTTGGGTTTTGCCACCTTAATGGCAGGTGCTTTTGCGCTCTTTTGGGTGTAGGAGAAGGTCTCAATCGCTTTTGCGGTGTCCTTTTCGAGCATCGGGTAAACACTCTCAAGCTTGCCCTCGTAGAGAGAATCAAGCTCGGAGAAGGCAACCTTTTCTTCACCGCGGGAAATCATACCGTCATTGGTGAAATGTCCAACAAGCATACCCTCTACGTCGGCATCTACCTCAAGCAAAAATCCGCCGTAGCAATAGCTGAAGATTGCTCTGTTGCACATAGACTTATCATATTTGAATCCAAGTCCGTTGCCGATGCACATCTTATAGACTGCCTCGGCAATGCCGCCAAAGGTGGGCGTGTATGCGGAATACACCTTGCCCGCACGCATCAGCGCAGTTACCTTGCTAAAGGTTTCCATAAGAGACTCGGCTACGGGGAGATTATCCTTGCCGTACTTGGGAGCGAGGCAGATGAGCTTGTGCCCTGCCGCCTTGGCATCGTTGGAAATGACTTCATTTACGTTGCCCGTGGTAACAGCAAAGGAAACCAGCGTGGGGGGAACGTCGAGCTTTTCGAAAGAACCGCTCATCGAGTCCTTGCCACCGATTGCCGCAATGCCAAGCTCCTTTTGTGCGCGGAATGCGCCAAGGAGTGCTGCCATGGGCTTGCCCCAACGTGCACCGTCCTTAAGGGGCTTTTCGAAATATTCTTGGAAGGAAAGATATACGTCCTCAAAAGAAGCACCCGTTGCAATCATTTTGCAAACGCTCTCAACAACGGCAAGATATGCGCCGTGGTAGGGGCTCTTTTCGGTAACGTAGGGGTTGTATCCCCACGCCATGTAGGAACAAGTATCGGTGTGCTTTTGTTCAACAGATACCTTGTGCACCATTGCCTGAATAGGCGTCTTTTGATGCTTGCCGCCAAAGGGCATCAGCACCGTCCCTGCGCCAATGGTCGAGTCGAAACGCTCGGAAAGTCCGCGACCCGAGCAAACGTTGAGGTCGGAAACCAACGCACGATAGCCGTCGCCAAAGTTCTTGACCTCGGATTTCTCATAATCTTGAATTTTTGCAGGTGCAATATCAATATGCTTCTCCGCTCCGTTGGAGTTGAGAAATTCACGGGAAATATCAACAATGGTCTTCCCGTTCCAATGCATGCGGAGTCTGGGCTCCTCGGTCACACGTGCAACCACGGTTGCCTCAAGGTTTTCGGTCTCGGCAAGTGCTTTAAAACGCTCTACGTCACACGCTTCTACAACAACAGCCATTCTTTCTTGCGACTCGCTGATGGCAAGCTCGGTGCCGTCAAGACCTTCATATTTCTTAGGTACGGCATCGAGATTGATGTCGAGTCCGTCGGCAAGCTCGCCAACGGCAACAGACACACCGCCTGCGCCAAAGTCGTTGCATCTCTTAATCATTCTGCAAGCTTCGGCGTTGCGGAAGAGGCGTTGGAGCTTTCTTTCTTCGGGTGCGTTACCCTTTTGCACCTCGGCACCGCAGGTCTCTACCGAGTGAGAATCGTGTGCCTTGGAAGAACCCGTTGCACCGCCAATGCCGTCGCGACCTGTTCTGCCGCCAAGCAAAATGACGATGTCGCCATCGGCGGGGCACTCACGGCGAACGTTGGCAGCAGGAGCAGCGGCGATGACCGCGCCAATCTCCATGCGCTTTGCCGCATAACCGGGGTGATAAAGCTCGTTGACCATACCCGTAGCAAGACCGATTTGGTTACCGTAGGAGGAATATCCTGCGGCAGCGGTTTGCACAATTTTGCGTTGGGGCAATTTGCCGGGGATGGTGTCGCTGACGGGCACGGTAGGATCTGCCGCACCGGTAACGCGCATTGCCGCATATACGTAGGAACGACCCGAAAGCGGATCGCGAATAGCACCGCCAATGCAGGTAGCCGCGCCGCCAAAGGGCTCAATTTCGGTGGGATGGTTGTGTGTTTCGTTCTTAAACAGGAGCAACCAAGGCTCGGGCTTACCGTCAACCTCAACCTCCATTTTTACGGTGCAGGCATTGATTTCTTCGCTCTCATCGAGCTTATCGAGCTTACCTGTTTTACGTAAGTATTTTGCGGCAAGTGTGCCAATGTCCATCAAATTGATGGGCTTGGTTCTGCCAAGCTCGCGACGGGTTGCAAGGTAATCCTCGTAGGTCTCTTGCAGGAGCGCGTCCTCAAATTTTACACTGTCGATGGTGGTGTTAAAGGTGGTGTGACGGCAGTGATCCGACCAATAGGTATCGATCATACGGATCTCGGTAATGGTGGGATCTCTGTGTTCGGTTTTGAAATAGTCCTGACAGAATGCGATATCGTCGGCATCCATTGCAAGACCGTAGTCGCGCACGAACTTTTCAAGCCCTGCGCGGTCGAGGTTGAGGAATCCCTCAAGGGTTGCAACCTCGGTGGGGATTTCGTATTGAACAGTGAGCGTTTCGGGGAGATCCAAAGCTGCCTCTCTTGCTTCAACGGGATTGATAACGTATTTTTTGATTTCGGTAAGCTGCGCGTCGGTCAAGTCACCGCCCAAAAGATAAACCTTTGCGGTGCGGATGATGGGACGCTCGCCCTGCGAGATGATTTGAATACACTGCGCGGCAGAGTCGGCTCGCTGGTCGAACTGACCGGGCAGATATTCGGTAGCAAACACAACCTCGCCCATCTTTTGGGGAAGGTCGGGGGTGGTGATGTCAAGTTGGGGCTCGGAGAATACCGAACGAACCGCCTCGCCAAACAATTCGGGCGCGATATTCTCAGCATCGTAGCGGTTGAGAATGCGCACCGAGGTAAGGGTATCGATTCCCAACAGATTTTTCAGTTCCGAGTGGAGCGCATTTGCCTCGTGGGCAAGCTCGGCTCTTTTTTCAACGTAAATTCTGTAAACCATATCCATTACTCCTTTGCGCGCAAAGCTCTTTGTCCTATATCGTTACGGTAATATGCGTTTTCAAAGTGAATTTGTTTGACCATAGCGTATGCACAGTTGATGGCATTCTCAAGCGTGTCGGCTACCGCGGTAGCACCGAGAACACGGCCGCCGTTTGTGACAAGCTTGCCCTCTTTGATTGCCGCGCCTGCAACGTAAACGCTCGAGGCAATCTCCTCGGGAATGGTCATCGCGAATCCTTTTTCGTAGTGGGTGGGGTAACCCTTGGATGCCATAATCACACAGCAAGCATTGCCGCCGGCAAACTCTACAGGGCACTCTGCCAAAGTTCCGTTTGTGGTGGCTTGCATAACGGTAAGCAAATCGCTCTTCAAAAGAGGGAGAACAACCTGCGTTTCGGGGTCACCAAAGCGGCAGTTGTATTCAATGACCTTGGGGCCGTTTTCGGTGATCATCAAACCGAAATAGAGGCAACCGCGGAAGGTACGCCCCTCGGCGTTCATTGCCGCAACGGTGGGCAAAAAGATTTCCTTCATGCAACGCTCGGCAACATCGGGCGTGTAATAGGGGTTGGGAGCCACCGTGCCCATGCCGCCCGTGTTCAGTCCCGTATCGTTATCCCCTGCTCTCTTGTGGTCCATTGAGGAAACCATCGGAACAACGGTTTTGCCGTCGGTAAAGGAAAGAACAGACACCTCGGGGCCCGTGAGGAATTCTTCAATTACGATGTGGTCACCGCTCGCGCCAAAGACCTTATCCTGCATCATCGAACGAACGGCGTCCTTCGCCTCATCGCGCGTCATGGCAATGATAACGCCCTTGCCGAGAGCCAAGCCGTCGGCTTTGATGACCGTGGGAATGGGTGCGGTCTCAAGATAGGCAAGTGCCGCATCCATATCGTCAAAGACCTCATACGCTGCGGTGGGAATACCGTATTTTTTCATCAGGTTTTTGGAAAAGACCTTGCTGCCCTCAATGATGGCCGCATTGGCACGAGGACCAAAGCAAGGAATGCCCTTTTCTTCAAGCGCGTCAACCGCACCGAGCACAAGCGGATCATCGGGTGCGACGACCGCGTAATCGATGCCGCTCTGAACAGCAAAATCAACGATTTTTTCAATATCTTTTGCACCGATGTCAACGCAAGTGGCATCTGCGGCAATGCCGCCGTTGCCGGGCAGTGCGTAAATTTCGGTGGCGTTTTTATTCTCTTTTAGTTTTTTGATGATGGCGTGCTCTCTGCCGCCGCCACCAACGTCCATAATCTTCATCAAAATTCTCCCGTCATGTAGTAAAATGATTATTCATCGTCAACTCCCCCTCTCAGTCAACGCCATTTATGGCGTTTGACAGCATCTCCCCAAGGAGAGCCTTTTCTGCTTAAGCCTGCCCTTTGGGAGAGGCGGCAAACGTCGCTTTGCGACGGGTGACGGAGAGGGAAAATTTTAAAAGGTAAGGATTTTAGAATTGCATCAGTTAGTGGTGGAACAAGCGCATACCGGTGAATGCCATGGTCATGCCGTACTTGTTGCAGCAATCGATAACAACGTCATCGCGAATGGAGCCGCCGGGCTCTGCAATGTATTTTACGCCACTTCTCTTGGCTCTTTCAATGTTATCGTCAAACGGGAAGAACGCGTCCGAGCCGAGCGCCACACCGTCGATAGTAGCGAGATAAGCAATCTGCTCCTCACGCGTGAAGGGTGCGGGTTGTTCGGTAAAATACTTTTGCCAGTTGCCGTCGGCACAAACGTCCTCTTCGTTTTGGTTGATGTAACCGTCAATGACGTTATCTCTGTCGGGGCGACCGAGTGTGGATTTGAAAGGCAGAGCGAGCACCTTTTCGTGCTGACGCAAGAACCAAGTGTCTGCCTTGCTACCTGCCAGACGGGTGCAGTGAATACGCGATTGCTGACCTGCACCAACACCGATGGCTTGACCGTCAACGGCATAGCAAACCGAGTTAGATTGCGTATATTTGAGGGTAATGAGCGCGATAATGAGGTCACGTACGGCACTTTCGGGCAAATCCTTGTTCTCTGTTACAATATTCGAGAGCAACTCGCGGTTGATTTCAAAGTTGTTTCTTCCCTGCTCAAAGGTAATGCCAAATACCTGTTTGGTCTCCTGAACCGCAGGAACGTAATCGGGGTCGATTTGAACAATGTTATAATTGCCCTTTCTCTTGCTCTTGAGGATTTCAAGTGCTTCGGGCTCGTAGCCGGGAGCGATAACACCGTCGGACACCTCGCGCTTAATGAGGAGCGCGGTGGTAACGTCGCAAACGTCGGAGAGAGCTACCCAGTCGCCAAAGGAGCACATACGGTCGGTACCGCGTGCTCTTGCATAGGCGCAAGCGAGTAAAGACTCGTCAAGACCTTCGATGTCGTCAACAAAGCATGCCTTTTTCAGCTTTTCGGAGAGCGGAATGCCAACCGCCGCCGAGGTGGGGCTGACGTGCTTGAACGAGGTAACTGCAGGAAGACCGAGCGCAGCTTTGAGTTCCTTAACGAGTTGCCAGGAGTTGAAAGCATCGAGGAAGTTGATATATCCCGGTCTGCCGCACAAAATTTGGATGGGCAGTTCGCTGCCATCTTGCATATAAATTTTTGCGGGCTTTTGGTTGGGGTTACAGCCGTATTTGAGTTCAAATTCTTTCATAGTTTTATCGCTCCTTATGAAATAATGCGTATTTGTCGAATTGGTGTATCAGCCAAAGAACAATCCCTCAGGCGCCGATGGCGCCAGCTCCCTTTACACAAGGGAGCCTAAAAGTAGCTTTGCCGTCAACGTGGCTACTCTTTCAATGGCAATTGATTCTTTGAAGCCTCCCTTGTGCAAAGGGAGGTGGCAAACGGCGCTCTGCGACGGGTGACGGAGGGATTATTTGCATTGTAATCAAACAAGTTTTCTCCAAACCTCACAGACCACACAATGGGCGTGAGGCTCATCGGGGTCTTCCTCGACCAGCGCAAGCTGAGCAAGAACGGCATCCTTATAGGTAGGTAACAGACCGTATTCGGTGAGCTTTTCGTAAGGGATGGAATCAAATCCACCACCATAGTCAGTAATAGCACTGATCAAGGTTTCCTCTTCTACAAGATCATATCCGCAGAACGTAAAGCCGCGCGTCTCCATATACTCGATAGGTTCAAGATTGGGGCGCAGAATCACCGCGATGATCTGCTGTGTATCGGAAGACAATGGCGAATCGTGTGATTCAATTTCATACATTTCGTAAAGACAACAATCAAAGGATACGATCTCTTTGACATCCATTTTTCTGCCGAGAAATTCCTTAAATTTGTTATCGGGGAAGAACCGATCAGCACCAAAGTAGCGAACATCAGCCCAGAGTGGGTGAATCAACTCAATGCTCATGCGTTTTTATTTACAATTCTCGTCTCGCTCTCGCCGCTTGCGATGTCAATGTAGCGGACGAAGAGAGAAACCTTGTTATCTTGGTTCAGGTTTGTCCAAATCAGGTCGGTCAGAGTATCAATGTCCGCGTCGGGAAGCTCCAAGGTTTTTGGCTCGCCCTCATAGGACGGCAAGGGGTTGCCGTCACCGTTGTAGGTGTGAATAAACTTTGCTCTGCCTGCAATGGGATTGGAGTATGCGTATGTAAATCTTTCGCAGGAGCTATCATCGCCCTCGGCACTCTTAAGGATGGACATTGCGTAGTTCATTCCCTCTTTGTCAAGGCGAATAATGCCCGAAATGCGAGGGGTGAAGTTGGGCTTGTCGTCCTCAAACTCACGGGTGCGGAGCGCTTGCTCAAAGGTCATCTGCTTGTCCATCAAATCGTAAATGGTATCGGTTTGGTCGCCGTTGGTAACAATGGTCTTGTTGCCGAGCACGCGCACGGGATAGTAGATAATGAGGTGCGGGTCAATCATTTTGGATTCGTCATACGCCTTTGTGCGCATAGCGTCACCCTCAGCCACGAACACGCGGTTGCGGCTGTTCTCGCTTCTGCCCATAATAAAGTAGGCAGTAATCGCTTTTTTGCCGTCGGCACTCTTGCCAATGATAATACCTCTGCCGTGGTAAGCAAGAGAATTGAGTTCCTCTGCGATGTTTAAGATTTTCATACCGTTATTCTCCTTTCAGATAGACGCGGTTCTCTTTTACCGTAATGCGATCCTCGCAAAACAGTTTGACTGCGGCGGGAAGGATCTTCCACTCCGCTTCTTCCATAATTCTTTTTTGCAACGTTTCGGGGGTATCGTCATCCTTGACCTCTACTGCCTTTTGAAGCACGATCGGTCCTGCATCACACTCGGGTGTGACGATGTGCACGGTGGCTCCCGAAACCTTAACGCCCTTTGCCAGCGCCGCCTCGTGCACGTGCAAGCCGTAATACCCTTTTCCGCAAAAGGATGGAATGAGCGCGGGATGGACGTTGAGAATGCGGTTGGGGAAAGCGTTATATACCTGCTCGTCGATAATGGTCAAGAATCCTGCCAGAACAACGAGGTCGATCTCTGCCGCCACGAGCGCATCGGTAAGCGCTTTTGAGTACGCGGCAATGCTTTCGTATTCTTTTCTTGCTATCACCTGTGATGCAATACCGTGGTTTTTTGCGCGCTCCAACGCGTAAACGTCGGGCTTGGATGCAATCACGAGTGTGATCTTGCCGCATCCGAGTTCTCCGCGCTCACCTGCATCAATGAGAGCCTGCAAATTGGTACCACCGCCCGAAACAAGCACGGCTATTTTTTTGATTTGTTCTTTCATTACAGCAGTACCACCCCGTCGTCACCCTTGACGATCTCACCAATGACGTATGCATCTTCTCCATGGGATTTGAGAATTTCAAGAGCAGTTTCTACTTCATCGGCGGGAACAACCACGCTCATACCAACGCCCATGTTGTAGGTGTTATACATATCTCTCTCGGGAATGTTGCCTGTTTTTGCAATGAGGTCGAAAATGGGCAGAACCTTAACCGCAGATTTTTCAATTTTTGCGGTCAATCCCTTGGGAATAGAGCGCGGAATATTTTCATAAAATCCGCCGCCCGTAATGTGGCTGATGCCCTTGACGTTTACCTTTTCGAGAAGAGCGAGAATGCTCTTAACATAGATACGGGTAGGCGTCAGGAGTGTTTCGGCAATGGTTTTGCCACCAAGTGCCTCGCATGCCTCATACAGTGCGGGGTTATTGTTATCAATATCGAACACCTTGCGAACAAGAGAAAAACCGTTGGAGTGCACGCCGCTGGATGCCAGTGCGATCACCACGTCACCCTCTGCCATTTTGGTGTTATCAAGAATCTTCTTTTTATCAACGATGCCAACGGCAAAGCCGGCAAGGTCATAGTCCTCGAGAGGCATCAGACCGGGATGCTCCGCAGTCTCGCCGCCGATGAGTGCCGCGCCCGACTGTACACAGCCCTCGGCAACACCGCCAACGATGGCGGCAATCTTTTCGGGGTAGTTCTTTCCGCAAGCGATGTAGTCGAGGAAGAACAACGGACGTGCGCCGCAGCAAATGATATCGTTGACACACATAGCAACGGCATCAATACCAATGGTATCGTGCTTATCTAAGAGAATTGCCATTTTGACCTTGGTTCCGCAACCGTCGGTGCCGGAAACGAGAACGGGCTCCTCAATGCCTGCCATGTTGAGACCAAAGCAGCCGCCAAAGCCGCCAACGTCATCAAGACACCCCTCGTTCTTGGTGCGCGCGATGTGCTTTTTCATCAGTTCAACGGCTTTATAGCCGGCGGTAATATCTACGCCCGCTGCAGCGTAGCTTTCGGATTTAGAGTTGTTATGCATATCGTTTTATTCCTTTCCGTTCCAGCAGTAGGTGCAAAGCTTGCAGGGTTCGATTCCGATTGCCTTGATAACGCCCTCGAGAGATTGGAACTCCACGGAATCGAAGTGGAGCTTTTCGCAAATGGCCGCGCGCAGCTTTTTGCCGCGCTCGGTGTTCGAGTCGCTATATTCTTCGAGATGAGCGAATCCCTCTTCCCCCTCGAGCTCCATAACGATGCGACGGGCCAATAGCTCCATCTCGTTTGTTGCACGGGAGAAATTGAGGTACTTGCAGCTATACATAATAGGGGGGCACGCAGAGCGCATATGAATGGCACGTGCGCCGTTTTGCGAGAGAAAATCAACCGTCTCTTTGAGTTGTGTGCCGCGCACGATGGAGTCGTCAACGAACAAAAGATTCTTATCTTTGATAAGCTCGTGCACGGGGATTTGTTTCATTTTTGCTACCTTTTTGCGGTCGGCTTGGCTGTTGGGCATAAAGCTGCGCGACCACGTAGGTGTGTATTTGATATAGGGACGTGCAAAGGGAATGTCACTCTCGTTTGCGTAGCCAATGGCGTGAGGCGTGCCCGAATCCGGAACACCGCAAACGTAGTCGATGCCCTCGTTATTGCCAAGCCCGGCATCGTTTTGTGCCATAATGCGACCGTTGCGGTAACGCATTACCTCAACGTTAACTCCCTCGTAGGTGGAGTTGGGGAATCCGTAATAAGACCACAGGAATGAGCAGATACGCATCTCCTTGCGAGCGGGAGAAAGCTGTGTGATACCGTCGGCAGAGATCTCCACGACCTCACCGGGGCCAAGCTCGCGCTCGTCGTCATAACCGAGCTTTTTATAAGCAAAGGACTCAAAGGTGACGCAGTAGCCGTCCTCGCCCTTGCCTGCCAAAATTGGGGTGCGTCCCATACGGTCACGCGCAGCAATCAGTGTGCCGCCGTCGCGCAGAATGAGAATGGATGCCGAGCCCTCAATAACCTCTTGTGCAAACAGGATGCCCTCGCAAAAGGTCTCTTTTTGGTCGATGAGCGCGGCTACCAGCTCGGTTCCGTTAACCTTGCCGCCCGTCATGGCGTTAAAATGTCCGCCACTCTCGCGCAAGTATTTTTCAATCAGCTCCTCGGCGTTGTTGATAACACCGATAACGCAAATGGCATATTTGCCCAAGCTTGAGCAAATCAAAAGGGGCTGCGGGTCGCTATCGCTGATGCAACCGATGGCTGCAGTGCCCTGCATTTCGTCAAAAACGTGTTCAAAGCGCGTACGGAAAGGAGAGTTAGAGATGTTGTGAATCTCTCGCTGCAATCCGATTTCTTTATCGTATGCCGCCATACCGGCACGCTTGGTTCCCAAATGCGAGTGGTAATCCGTGCCGAAGAATACATCGGAAATCGCCTCCGTTCGGCTGACCGCTCCAAAAAATCCGCCCATGTGTTTGTCTCCTTATGTTAATGGTTGGTGTTTTTTTATTTATTAAATTCCGCGGCAATTTCCGCATCCTTTGCAAGCACCGCCTTGGCATCTGCCGCGCGCTTATCAATGAGCTTTTGTGCCAACGTATCGTCGGAAAGTGCCAAAATTTGTGCCGCTAAAAGGGCTGCGTTTGCCGCACCGTCGATGGCAACGGTTGCTACAGGAACGCCTGTGGGCATTTGCACGGTGGCAAGGAGTGCATCCATACCGTCAAGCTGTGCCGACTTGCAAGGAATGCCGATAACGGGCAACGTGGTGTTTGCCGCAACGGCCCCTGCCAGGTGTGCCGCCATACCTGCAGCGGCAATGATTACGCCAAAACCGTTCTCGCGTGCCGATGCCACAAAGGCAGCCGCCTCGACGGGGGTGCGATGTGCCGAATAAACGTGAACCTCGTGGGGAATCTCCAAAGAGGTCAGCATATCAATGGCTTTGCGTACAACGGGAAGGTCGCTCGCGCTTCCCATAATGATGGCTACTTTTTTCATTTGATGTTCTCCTTACCGAATTTTTGACCGAAAATACAAAAGGGCGCACTACCCCATAACAAGGAAAGTGCGCCCAGACGGTCGGCTTAAAAAGATTTCTGTTCCACTGTGGTAGCCCACATTTATCCGTCAGTCGCAGAAATCTCGTTAGTATAGATATATTATAGCACGCGCGCACGAGTTTGTCAAGTAAAAAAATACTGTAATTTGTAATCAAACTATATACAAATCCCACAAATAAGAGGGCTCAAAAAGTGCCAAAAGCTCCTCTTTTTCATTTCGTATATGAACTTTTTGTAAACAGTTGCGCTTTCTCTTGACTTTAGCGTGATAAAGTGTTAAAATATTAGCGTAAAAACAAAAAGGAGGACTCCCAATGCCTAATTTTCAGTCAAAATCGATTGACCGTTTGTTTGAGGTGATTCTCACATTGGAAACAGTGGAGGATTGCTACCGCTTTTTTGAGGACGTTTGCACCATTAAGGAGCTGGAAGATATGGCACAGCGTTTGGATGCCGCAGTCCTTTTGGACGAGGGAGAAAACTATCAAACCATTTCGCAAAAGATCGGCATCAGCACCGCCACCATCAGCCGCGTAAGCAAGTGCCTCAAATACGGCAGTGGCTACCGTTATGCCCTTGACAAAATGGCGGAAAAGAAGAATTCCTAGCCCCGCAAAATAGCCTCAAAAGCAAAGCAAAATGCTCGTTTTTGCACCTAAAAACGCATATACGTGGTGCAAAAACAGCATTTTTTGATTATTTCGTCAGCGCAAAAAAAGCGGCACTCCAACAGGCTTTGGAGTGCTGCTTTTTGTTGAGCACAGAGAGAAAACCGACGCGTAAATACACCCCAAAAATTGCATTTGAAAGGCGTTTTGCCCACCACTCTCATGCCAAAATCCTTACCGACGAGCGCCTCAAAAAGCAATGCGACACGCCCATTCCATGCCCTTTATCAATTGGGATCTGTTTTTAAAAATGACGAAACGCCTTTGCATCGTATATCTTGCGTTCCAATTGCCGCTTTTGGACAAAATCACACAAGGTAAAGGGCGTTTTTTTCATTTTCCATTCTTTTTTTGAGAGATGTACTGTACCTTGATAAAGCATCATTGTGCACAATGACGATTTTTCTGTCAAGTTATCTAAAAAAGCAAAAGACTGTTGCTTTTTGTAGCCTTAGGTGTTATAATATAATAGTAATTTATTTTTTAGTCGCGGGCACGCCCGCGGCTTTTGTGGCGCGCCCGCGCGCGCAATGTATTTATTCCCGGAGGACAGGCTATGATTTATGACTTGCAAAAGGCGAGCATGTGGAAGCGCATCTCCGCTTTTTTGTGCGATATGATTTTGTTTTGCATTGTGGGGGTTGGAATTGCCTTGTTGCTTTCTACCGTGCTCCGCATTGACACGCAACAAAACAAAATGGTGGAAATTTGCGACCAATACGCAAAAGACTACGCCCTGAGCGATTTTATGGCAAAGGACGAACTCGAGGGTGCACTCTCCATTACCATAACAGAGGAACGCTACAACACCTTTACCGAAGAACAAAAGGAGACCTTTAACAAGGCATCCGAGGCGCTCTTTAAAAACGAGGATTACCTCTATGCATACGGAATGGTCAATCAGCTCATCCTGCTGGTGCTCACCTTCTCCATTCTCATTACTTACCTGATTTTGGAATTTGCCGTACCGCTGCTCTTTAAGAACGGCCAAACCCTTGGCAAAAAGATTTTCGGTGTGGGCGTTATGCGCATGGATAGCGTTAAGATCTCTCCCATGATTTTGCTCATCCGCACGGTTTTGGGTAAGTACGCGGTAGAAACCATGATCCCCGTGTTCTGTCTGCTCTCCCTCCTGCTTGGCACGGCGAGCAGCGTTACAACCATCCTTCTGCTCCTCCTTGTTGTAGCAGAGGTAGCACTCCTGATCTTTACGCAAGCAAACACTCCCCTGCATGATATGCTGGCAGGCACCGTTACCGTTGATTTTGCAAGCCAAATGATCTTTGACTCCCCCGAGGAGCTTTTGGAGTATAAAAAAAGACTGCACGCCGAGGCGGCTGCAGCCAAAAAGGATTAATTTTGTGTGCAAGCAATAAAAGCTAAAAATATACTAAGCGAACAGAAAGGAAGTCTTGTATGAAAGTTGTATTGCAAAACGTAACAAAGATCTTCCCCCCTCGTAACAAGCGCGAGAACGAATTCATGGCGGTAAATGATTTTACCTTTACCGTTCCGGATGGCAAGCTGGTTGGTCTGCTTGGCCCCTCCGGTTGCGGTAAGAGCACCACGCTCTACATGATTAGTGGCTTGCAAAAAGTTTCGGGCGGTAAGATCTACTTTGGTGATAACGAAGTCACCAATCTCCCGGCAGAAAGCCGCGGAGTAGGCCTCGTATTCCAAAACTACGCACTCTACCCCCACCTCACGGTTAAGCAGAACATCCTGTTCCCTCTGCAAAACCTCAAGGGCCCCGACAAGCTCTCTAAAAAAGAGATGCTGGAAAGAGCTCAAATGGCAGCTAAGCTGGTTCAAATCGACGAGCTGATGGAGAGAAAGCCCAACGCGCTCTCCGGCGGTCAGCAACAACGTGTTGCTATTGCCCGTGCACTCGTTAAAATGCCCGGCGTTCTGCTTTTGGACGAACCCCTTTCCAACCTCGACGCACGTCTGCGTTTGCAAACGCGTGAGGAGATCCGCCGCATCCAAAAGGAGACCGGCATCACCACCATCTTCGTAACTCACGACCAAGAAGAAGCAATGAGCATCTCCGATATGATCGTTGTTATGAAGGACGGCGAGATCCAACAAGTCGGTAAGCCTCAAGACGTTTATGACAACCCCACCAATCTGTTCGTTGCAAAGTTCTTGGGTACTCCTCCCATTAACGTATTCAACGGCGAGGTTAAGGGCGGCAAGCTCTACATTGGTGACGAAGACGTTCTCGACGTTGAAGGCGTAGCCGATCAACCCGTAACCGTTGGTATTCGTCCCGAGGGCTTTATTCCCGCCGAGAACGGTCGCATGACCTGCAAGCTCTCCAACCTCGAGATCATGGGCCGTGACGCAAGCGTTGTTGCAACACACGCTGCATCCGTTAACCCCACTGTTCGCTCCATCATTGACAGCGATTGCAAGATCGACACCGCATCTGCAACCGTTCGCTACAACCTCAAGTCCCACAAGGTATTCTTGTTCAGCAAGCGCGATGAAAAGCGCATCGTATTCTCCTCTCAGGAAAATGACGACTACGTTACTGCTGCACTGAAAAAGAAATATGTTAAAATTTGAGGTGACGCGCTATGGTAGGAAGTAAACATCCGTGGAAGGCGTGGTTATATCTTTCCCCTGCGATCGTACTTTTGTTGATCTTTACTGCATGGCCGATCGTTAACACGATTCGCATGGCTTTTTTGGAAGGCTATAACTCCATGGCCGTTGTTGGCGGCGTAAAATTCGAAATCGGACTTGGAAACTTCACGCATGTTGTTCAATATCAAGGTTTTATTAACTGCTTGACGAACACCATTCTTTTGTGCGTGTTGACGGTTCCGATTTCCACAATTCTTGCGCTGATCATCTCGGTCTGCCTGAACGCAATCAAGCCCTTTAGAAGAATGTTGCAAACAATCTTCTTCCTGCCCTACGTAACCAACTCCATTGCAATCGGTATGGTATTTGCCGCAATGTTCAATATGGTTGG
>JAZRKS010000159.1:0-2185 GCA_045646445.1 Eubacteriales bacterium
TGTTGTTCTGCTTTTGCTCCATGTCCAAGTTCAAGCCGCTTTCCTGGCTGATGAAGGGCATTATTTGGGTGGTTCGCGGAACACCGCTCTTATTGCAATGCGTTATCGTTACCTTTATCCCATCTGTATTGCTTGAAATCCCGAATAAGGAATTTGCCGCAATGCTGAACTTGGATAAGATGGCAGACCTGCAATTTATCTTTGTTCTGTTTGCATTTTCTGTCAACTACGCCTGCTATTTTGCCGTTATTTTTGAGGGCGGCATCAAAAACATTCCCAAGGGACAGCTTGAGGCAGGGCAGGTTTTGGGCATGACCAAATGGCAGATCTTTTTCCACGTGGTTCTCATGCAAGTGGTTCGCAAAATCATGGCTCCTATGAGCAATGAGGTCATCACACTTGTTAAGGATACCGCCCTTGCAAGAGCACTCAGCATCTCCGAAATCATTCTGGTGGCTTACGAAAAGGTCAACAAATATGCAGTCCTCTCGCCACTGTTCTATGCAGGCGCGTTTTACCTTGCATTCAGCGGTGTGCTGACGCTTCTCATCCACTTCTTGGAGAAGAAAATTTGCTACTACGAAATCACATAAGGAGGCGCGTATGGAAGATAAAAAATATTTGGAAGTACGCGGCTTGCGCAAGAGCTTCGGTAACGTCAACGTCCTCAAGGGAGTGGACTTTTCCTTGGAGCGCGGTGAGATTTTGACCATTATCGGCTCTTCGGGTAGCGGAAAGACAACACTGCTTCGTTGCCTCAACTTTTTAGAGCTTGCCGATGCGGGTAGCATATCCGTTGCGGGTGAAAATCTGTTTGACGGAGAGGCGTTCAAAAAGGGAAGAATGAAAGAATCCGACCTGCGCGAAAAACGCCTGCGGTTTGGGCTTGTATTTCAGTCCTTTAACCTATTTCCGCAATATACGGTGCTCAAAAACGTAATGCTTGCCCCAAAACTTCTCAAAAAAGGAACCAAGCAAGAACTCGAAGAAAAAGCCAAAAAGCTGATTGATAGCGTAGGGCTTTCCGATAAGCTTGGTGCCTATCCCTATCAGCTTTCGGGCGGTCAGCAGCAGCGTGTTTCCATTGCGCGTGCGTTGGCACTTGAACCCAATATTCTTTGCTTTGATGAGCCAACCTCGGCGCTCGACCCCGAGCTCACCGTTGAAGTTTTACGTGTGATCAAGGACCTCAAAAAAGAGGGCAAAACAATGGTGATTGTCACGCACGAAATGGAGTTTGCGAGAAGTGTATCCGACCGCGTCATTTATATGCGTGACGGCGTTATCGAGGCGCAAGGCTCTCCCGAGGAGGTCTTTGACAACCCCGAAAACGAGCACCTGCAGCAGTTCCTCAATAGTGGAAAATCACTTTGACTGTTAAAATATGGCGAAAAGCCCCCTTCTGGGGGGCTTTTTTTGCTTTTTTCGGCTCCGCGAACCTTCCTTTTTCAAAAATTCACTTGACAGTGCGCGCACGTGCGAGTATAATATAATTAACTATGCCCATTTAGTATTCTTTATAAAGCGAGGAAGTTATGGTAAACGAAAAAATGAGAGGACTTGGCGCTTGTCGCTCGGTCATCAGAGAACTGTTTGAATACGGCAAAAAGAGAAAAGCGGAAATTGGTGCCGAAAACGTTTTTGATTTCAGCATTGGCAACCCCAGCGTGCCGTCTCCCGCCATCGTTAACGAAACCCTGACAAAGCTGATTGCGGAGCGCGATGCTGTGTCTTTGCACGGCTACACAAGTGCACAGGGTGATGCAGGTGTGCGTGGGGCTATTGCCGATTATATCAACGCCACTCACAACGCCAAGGCAGATTCCAATTTAATCTACCTGACAGTCGGTGCAGCGGCTTCTCTTACCATCTCTCTCTCTGCACTCACCGAGGCAGGGGACGAGGTCATTTTGTTAGCCCCTTTCTTCCCGGAATACCGCGTGTTTGTTGAGCGCAACGGAGCTGTTGCCGTTCCCGTTTTGTGCAATACAAAGACCTTCCAACCCGACCTGGATGCCATTAAGGCGGCAATCACCCCTAAGACCCGTGCCATCATCGTCAACTCGCCCAACAATCCCACGGGTGCAGTCATGACAAAAGAGAGCATCCAAGGTCTTGCCGCAATTCTCACCGAGGCGTCCAAAGAAAACGGACAACCCATCTACCTCATTGCCGACGAGCCCTA
>JAZRKS010000160.1:0-3127 GCA_045646445.1 Eubacteriales bacterium
CAACCTTAACGGTGTCGTGCTCAACGTTGCCTACCTGACCGATGGTTGCCTTGCATTCGAGACGAATGTAACGAACCTCGCCGGAGGGCAGACGGATCTGAGCCATGCCGTTAGCTTCCTTAGAAACCAGCTGAGCCATAGCACCTGCAGTGCGAACGAGCTGTGCGCCCTTGCCGGGGTAGATCTCGATATTGTTGATAACGGTACCAACGGGAATGTTGGCGATGGGGAGAGTGTTGCCGGGCTTAATGTCGGCAGTGGGACCGGAATATACAACGTCGCCGGTCTTCAGGCCTTCGGGAGCGATTACGTAGCTCTTGGTGCCTTCGGTATCCTGCAGCAATGCGATATATGCGGTACGGTTAGGGTCGTACTCAATACCAACTACGGTGTTAGCGTTAGGATTTTGACGCTTGAAGTCGATAATTCTGTACTTGATCTTGTTTCCGCCGCCTCTGTGACGAACGGTGATGCGGCCGTAGCTGTTACGACCGGCGTGCTTTTTCTTAGTAACAATCAGGCTCTTTTCGGGAGTAAACTTGGTGATCTCCTCGAAAGAAGGAACAGTCATGTTTCTTCTGGCCGGTGTTGTAGGCTTATACTTAATTGTAGGCATTCTCGTTACCTCCTACTCTTAGTTAAGGCCTGCGAAGAACTCGATCTCGCCGGAGTCAGCAGTCAGAGTAACGATTGCTTTCTTCCATTCGGATGTGTAACCGAAGTGTACACCGAGTCTCTTGGGCTTTTTCTTCATATTGATGGTGCGAACGCTGGCAACCTTGACCTTGTCTGCCTTGAAAACTTCCTCAACTGCCTTTGCGATCTCGGGCTTAGTTGCGTCCTTGCTAACTTCAAAAACGTAGGTCTTGGAAGCAAGCAGGTCCATGGAGTTCTCGGTAATGATCGGTCTTACAATGATATCGTGAGCCGTTTTCATTATGCGTACACCTCCTCGAGTTTCTTCACTGCGTCAACAGTCATAACAAGCTTTACAGCATTCAGAATGTCGTAAACGTTCAAAGTGGTGCTTTGAGTGGTTTTAACATTGGGAATGTTGTTGCAGCTGAGAATTACTGCTGCGTTAGCATCTTGGGTTCCGTTCAGAACAACCAGCGCACTTTGAGACTTAACAGCCTCGCGAGTAGCGGTTCCGTAAACGGTGTTGCCATCCTCAACGGTGATGGTCTTGTAGTTCTTGGTGTAGGTCTTTTCAAAACCGAAGGTCTTGAACATGCCTGCCAAGGTCTTGGTGGAGGGCTTGTTGCCTTCCAGAGCGATGTTGTCAACGATAACGAGGTTACCCTTTGCAACCTTATCGGAAAGTGCGCTGAACAGAGCAACACGGCGTGTCTTCTTGTTCATTGCAATGCGATAATCACGGGGCTTGGGACCGAGAGCGATACCGCCGTGGGTCCATTGAGGAGAACGGGTGGAGCCTTGACGAGCTCTGCCGGTACCCTTTTGTCTCCAGGGCTTTCTACCGCCGCCGGAAACCTCGGAACGGGTCAGGGTGGATTGAGTACCCTGTCTCTGGTTCATCAGATAAGTTCTGACTGCGGCATGGAGAACAGCGCCGTTTACATCTGCACCGAAGATATTGTCATTCAGTGTAAGTTCGCCGACAGTTGCGCCGGACATATTCACGATTTTTACTACTGGCATTGTTTACTTCCTCCTTCCGCTTATGCTTTTACCGAGTCGCGGATGAATACGATACCGTCCTTAGCGCCGGGAATGGCACCCTTGATGGCGATCAGATTCTTCTCTGCGTCGATCTTTACAACTTTCAAATTTTGAACAGTTACTTGTTCGTTACCGTATTGGCCGGCCATCTTCTTGTTCTTGAAGATTCTTGCGGGGTCGATAACACCCATAGATCCGGATTGGCGGTGAATAGGACCGATACCGTGGGTCTTGCCCAACATATGCAGGTTCCATCTCTTGATTGCGCCGGTGTAACCGCGGCCCTTCGTCGTACCGGTTACGTCGACCTTGTCGCCAGCGGCGAAGGTTTCGACAGTGATGAAGTCGCCAACGTTAGCGGAGCAATCGTCAAGGCGAAATTCCTTAAGATGCTTCTTCATGGGAATGCCTGCTTTTTCGAAATGTCCGATCTCGGGTTTTGTCAGGTGCTTTGCCTTAACTTCTGCGAAGCCAAGCTGCAGAGCATTGTAGCCGTCCTTTTCAACGGTCTTCTTTTGTGCTACTACGCACGGACCAGCTTCGATAATGGTTACGGGAATGACGTTGCCCTTTTCATCGAAAATTTGCGTCATACCGAGCTTTTTACCGATAATAGCCTTTTTCATTTTGTTTTTCCTCCTGTAAATTATTGGTTGACGAGGTTCTCGCCAACATGACTTACAAAGTTACCGATCATTTTCGACTCTTGGAGTCAACAACTCGGCTGTTGTCTTTGTGGAATGGTTTTTTTGGTGCTTTGATTGAGTGCTTGATGTTAAATCTGTTTATCAGATCTTAACCTCGATCTCAACACCGGCGGGAAGTTCAACACTCATGAGCGCGTCTACAACCTTTTGAGACGGCTTGAGAATGTCGATGAGTCTCTTGTGAGTGCGATACTCGAACTGCTCACGGCTATCCTTGTACTTGTGCACTGCGCGAAGGATGGTGATGATCTCCTTCTCAGTGGGAAGCGGGATAGGACCGGAAACTTCTGCACCGTTTCTGGTTGCAACCTCAACGATCTTCTTCGCTGCGGTGTCAATCAGTACGTGATCATAGCTCTTGAGTCTTACTCTGATCTTCTCTTTTACTGCCATTGTTCTTTGCCTCCTTATCAGATTTCGCTCGTCTGCGGTGTCCCATATATATAAATGGAAGGGATCCGTCCGCAGGCCGCGTTTTTGCAAGGCAGGCATCACCACAACACCGCTCCGTGTGTTTCTTGACTCTCCTGAAAAATGCGGGATTTGTCCAAAGCCTTCAAAATCAGGCACAGACAAATTCCGGAAAATCAAGTCCCATCGAAGCCCCGTATTGCAACGGATAATGCCACGGTGAACACCTTTCGCCCGGTTGAACGGACATACTCCACGAAAATTACCCGTTTTCGGCGTCCCGAAACGGCAACCTTTCGCTTCATCGCACATCAAGCTTGTATATT
>JAZRKS010000161.1:0-2848 GCA_045646445.1 Eubacteriales bacterium
ATACAGAGAGATGAGCGGCTCGCCCGCAACAAGAAATAGTCCAATAGCACCTGCGCATATCACCAAGGATATGATGAACTTATAGCGGAAGGTGTGGCGCAGATTTTTGTATTCCTTATTACCGAAAAATTGCGCGCCAAACAGTCCGGCTCCCGAGAGCGCACCAAAGACGCAAAGGTTGAAAACAAACAGCAGCTGGTTGACAATCGAGACACCCGACATTTGTTCGGTGCCAATCTGTCCTACCATAATGTTATCAAGCAAGCTGATAAAGTTGGTGATGCTGTTTTGAATGATGATGGGTATGGCAACCGCTAAAAGAGAGCGGTAAAAGGCGCGGTCGCCTATGTATTGTTTGAGTTTCATAAAAGAAAACGTCCTTTTGTTTTTTTGTGATTATCCCCAATATTTGCGGTCGAGGCTGCGCAACTGAATTGCCTCGGCAACGTGCGGTGCACGAATGGTTTGGGAGGCATCGAGGTCGGCAATCGTGCGTGCTACGCGCAAAATGCGGTCATATCCGCGTGCGCTCAGTCCCATACGGTCGTAGGCAGCTGCAAGGAGTGCGGAAGCATCTGCGTCCAGTGTGCAATAGCGTTGAATACCGCGTGCATCGAGTTGTGCGTTACAGAATACCGACGAATCTTCTCCCATACGCTCGCGTGCAAATTTACGCGCAGCGGTAACGCGCTCGCGAATGGTAGCCGAGGTATCGGCTTTTGTATCGGGCGCGGAAATTTCATCGTAAGAAAGAGAGGGGAGCTCTATTTGAATGTCCATTCTGTCAAGCATCGGTCCGCTGATGCGGGAAATGTAGCGTTTGACGTCATCGGGACGGCAGGTGCAGGGGTGTGTAGGGTGACCGAAGTATCCGCAACGGCAAGGATTCATCGCACCCACAAGCATAAAGGAGCAAGGGAAGGTCACGCGTCCGTTTGCACGGGTAATGGTTACGCGGCGGTCCTCAAGGGGCTGACGCAAGGCATCGGTGACCTGCTTGGGGAACTCGGGGAGCTCGTCGAGAAAGAGAACGCCGTTGTTGGCAAGCGAAATCTCACCCGGCATGGGGTTGATGCCGCCGCCTACAAGGCTGACAGGGCTCATAGTGTGGTGAGGAGAACGGAATGGACGTGCCGACAAGAGGGAAACACCCTCGGGGAGCGTTCCCGAAACCGAATGTACCTTGGTGGTCTCAATGGCTTCGGCAAAGGTCAGGGGAGGCAGAATGGTAGGCAAACGCTTGGCAAGCATCGATTTGCCCGTGCCGGGAGGGCCAATGAGCAAAATATTGTGTCCGCCCGCAGCGGCAATTTCCATGGCTCTCTTCGCCATTGCCTGACCGCGCACATCCATAAAATCAAGGGCGTGCTTGGTTACGGCATCCGAGAATGCGCGGCGGTCGTATTCTACGGGAGAGAGCAGCTCTTCACCGTTGAGGTGCATCACAAGCGTGCGAATGTTGGGAACGGCATAAACCGTAATGCCTTCAACCGCGGCGGCTTCCTTTGCGTTTTCTACGGGGGCGTAGAACTCGGTAAAGCCGTGCTCCTTGGCGGCAACACACATACACAAAATGCCGCGTACACCGCGCAATTCACCCGAGAGCGAAAGTTCACCAACAATGCACTTACCATTCATATCCACACTGCGGCGAATAATGCCGCTGCTGTGAAAAATGGCGCAAAGAATGGCCGCATCAAAGGCGGAACCCTCCTTTTTGCGGTCTGCGGGGGCAAGGTTTACGGTGATGCGCGCATAGGGAAAGCTGTAGCCACTATTGTAGCAAGCGGTTCTAACGCGTTCCTTTGCTTCGCGCACGGCCATATCGGGCAGGCCAACAAGGTCAAAGCCCTCCAAATTATTCTTTTGGTTACACTCTACCGTTACGGGAAAACCGTCGATGCCGCACAGTCCCGCACTGAATGTTGAAGATAACATCAGAGCCCTCCACAATTTCGTATTTCTTTTAATATTATACAACACAAGGGGAAGATTGTCAATAGAGCGGATGCAAAAGCGAAAAGGCGGAGCGGCTTTGCATGGGGAAAAGAGGCGGAATAACAAAATATTTACAAAGAATCAAGAAAAATCTATTGACTTTTGGGCTTATATCTTGTATAATCTTATATATATGTTTTTCGCAGGAGGAATATTTATGAAAAAACTTCTCGCAATTTTGTTGGCTGCTCTTATGGTAGTTGCCTTTGCGGCATGTAATAAAGACGGCGGCATTGCCAACAACGAAGACGAGCTTTACAGGGATAAAACGGTTATCATCGACCACGAATCTCTCAACGGCGGCGTAGATACTTTTTACTATGAAAACGTGGATAGTGAAACGGTTATCATCGTTGGATTTTCCACCACAAACGATAAAAAGCACGATATCAAAATTCCCGCATACTTTGTAAACAACGGCGGCGAAAATCCTTTGCGCGTTGTTGGCATTGGCAAAGAGGCGTTCAATTGCAGCTCCAGCGTTGGCACGCTTGTATTCCCCACCGAGGCAGAATATTTGGCGCTTGACGCAAAATTTGATATGAGCCAACACACCTTTACCATTGCAGAATATGCGCTCAGAGAGTGCGTATCTCTCAAAACGCTCAATTTCCCTGCATACGTTACCAAAATCGGTGCACGCGCATTCTACGGTTGCGTTTCTCTCGAAACGGTTACTTTTGCCGAGGGCTCTCGACTTGCAAACATTGGCGACGGTGCATTTATGTACTGCAGTGCGCTCAAGGGCATTGAGGTTCCCGGTTCCACGCAAACCATTGGCGTTGGCGCATTCATGGAGTGCTCTTCTCTTACGTCCGTTGTCATCAACGAGGGCACCGTAAGCATTGCA
>JAZRKS010000162.1:0-3954 GCA_045646445.1 Eubacteriales bacterium
CAAGAGATTATGTTTGTCAAGCCCATTTTGAAAAATATTTTTAATTTCTTTTTTCTTCTTTTATCGGTAGCCCCATTTCTTGACAATTCCATTATTATATCCTATACTATGTTTGTTAAAACCACACCGTTATGCAAGCGAGGTACAAAATGAAAAAAGCAATTTGCTTATTGATTGTTGGCTTGATTTTAATTTCTTGTTTGAATATTGCTGTTTGTGCGGAAGAAAGCGAGAACACTTACCGCATTCCTGTCCTCCAATTACGTGCCGGCGGTGGCGGCGGTGGCGGTGGAGGCGGCGGAGGCGGCGGTGGAAGCAGTTCCTCCTCGCATTCTTCCGGCAGGGGTCGCCCGATGACGCTGTTCGATTATATTATGCTGCCGTTTGTGTTCTTTTCTTCCTCAATTATTTTTTACATTCAACTCAGCAAGCGTGCAAGAAAAGCCAAAAAGCTGATGAAGCAAATGACGCAAAGCGACAGCGCTTGGAAATTCAAAGAGGTTTCTGCTGATGTGGCAGATGCCTATATGGCAATTCAAGAGGCGTGGGCAAATATGGATATGACCCCTGCCGAACGCTATATGTCCGACGAATTGTTTGATGAATTTCAAACGCAACTCAATTGGACGAAGTACAAAAACCAAAAGCACGTTATGGAGAATATCCAACTTCTCAAGGCTTTGCCCGTTGCTGTGCACGACGATCGCGACAATTCCCGTGACTATGTATGGTTTTACATAAAGGGAAGAATGATTGACTACACAATTAACACAGAGACGCAGTTGATTATAGAAGGCAATACGTTCGCCACGTCTTTTGTGGAATATTGGCAGTTTATCAGAAAAGACGGTAGATGGGTTCTTAATAAAATTCTGCAAAAGGACGAGGAAAGCAAAATTCCGTTTGCCGAATAAAACGATATTTAAAATATACAACCGAAAGAAAGGGGCGATGCAATGGAACATAGGGAATACAAACGTATTATCCCCGAGGCACATGCGGCGGTTTTGTTTGTCCACGGTATTGTTGGAACCCCCAATCATTTTGCCGATTTTGTTTCGCACGTTCCCGATGATATTTCGGTTTATAACATCTTGCTCGACGGACACGGCGGCTCTGTGCGTGATTTTTCGCACACATCCATGCAAAAATGGGAGAGGCAAGTGCGTGACGCTGTTGACGAATTGACTCTTTCGCACACCGAGGTCTATATTGTTGCTCACTCGATGGGAACGTTTTTTGCCATTGACAGAGCCATCGAAAACGAGGCGGTCAAGGGGTTGTTTCTCCTTGCCGTTCCGCTCAAAATTGCGCCAAAAGCGCGAATGATCTCCAATTTGTGCAAGGTCTATTTCGATAAGATCAAACCCGATGACGTAGTAGCGCTTGCCGCCAAAAGATGCTATGGGATTGCGCAAGACAAAAATCCTTTCCATTATGTTGGCTGGTTGCCGCGCTATTTGGAGCTGTTTGCCAAGGCAAAAGAGATGCGCCGCAAAATACAGCTTTTGAAAACACCGTGTGAGGCTTATCAGTCTTCAAAAGATGAATTGGTTTCGGGAAAATCTGCAACAATGCTCAAGCAAAATGCAAGAGTTTTGGTAACCGAGCTTCCAAACTCGGGGCATTACTACTATGCTCCCGACGATCTCGCCTTCCTTTTGCGCGAGTTTGAAAAGTTTATTAAAAAGATATAATAAAATTCATGCATCCGAGTGATATGCATGTCACATTTCCCGTTTGTTGATTTATAGGATTATTTGGAATAACAGAAGAATTTAATAAAAGGAGAGCTTCTATGAATAAAATCTTACGTTACGTCACTGCATTCGGCTCGGCGTTTCTCGTTTCCCTCGTGGGCGTTGTTTGGAACATGGTTGCCCCGAGCGGTGTGCTGACTGCTATTTTTGGTGCGCTTGCCGTCCTGCCGATCCTTTTGCTGGTAGCAAATCTGCTTGTGGCAAACAGGTTTATGACAGGCATCAACCGCGCAAATATTGCCGATATGCAAAACAAAATGCTCCGCCAACGCGAGTTGGCGCAACAGGCATCGGGCAAGCTGCTTTCCCGTTTGCAAAGCATTCGTCACGCCGCCACGGTTTATGCAATTTTTGTTTGGCTTCTGGGCGTTTGTGCCGCAATCTTTGCAGGCATGCTGGCATCTGTTTCCACATCGATCTATCTCCCCCTGCTGTTTTACGCGGGCCTGATTTTCCACGCCGCATATAGCAGAGTTTACAAGCCTGTTCCCCCCGAGATCAACCCCAATGCTCCCGTGCTCAACCGCAATGAGTACCCCAAAATCTATGCTGCAGTTGACCGCGCCGCCGAGGCGCTGGGTTGCCGCGGAGATATCATCGTTCGGCTCAACATGGATTGCAACGCAGGCATTTTGCGCGATGGCAAAACCTTCTATTTGCAAATCGGCATCGTGCTTTTGAACATTCTTTCCGAAGAGGAGCTCTACTCCATTTGCCTGCACGAATTCTCACACGTGGCTGATAAAAACCGCGCAAACGACTTTGAAATGCGGTACGGTGCGTGGGTTGGCGGTGGCAAGCCCTACGGCGGCTTGATGCTCTTTGTCAACAACATTTTCACCTTTTTTGACGTTTACTATCTCTTTAACCACATGACCTACGCCTACGCCACCTCGGTGGTGCACGAGAGTGAGGCAGACCGCGACATGCTGACCCACGGGGACGCCAAAACAGCCGCATCGGCACTGCTCAAATTGAGCTATGACGATAAATTCCAATGGGAGAGCGGTGTGGATGACGACGAGTCGCAGTTTGTATCCGAAGTGCCCGATCCGCACTTTTTGTCGGGACGTCTTGCCGCATTCAAGTCGGCAATTGAAGCACGTCACGCCGATTGGGATGCCATGATCGATTTGGAGATCCTTCCCAACAACGCCTCTCACCCCACCAAGAGAATGCGCTTTGACATTCTCGGCATTGATCATCCCGCGCTGATAGAGGATACGAGCTCTCCCGAATATCACGCCGAGCTGCAAAAGGCACTTGACCTTGCCGACGAAAAATTTGCAGCCGGTTGGGTGAACTACGAGCAGACCCGCAAGGAGGCGTATCTCGAGCCGCTTGCCCGTGTTAACGCGTGGAAAGAGCAGGGCAGCCCCGTTACTGCCGAGGGCTTTGGCGATATTCTCTCCGATCTTCGTCAATTGGGCCGACAAACCGAGGCAGACGAGCTTTGCGAGCGCGCCATTGCCGAGCTTGACGAAAACTCCTCGCCTCTTGCATACTATCAAAAGGGCTGCAAGCTCCTTTACCGCTACGATCCTGCAGGCGTTGACCTGATCTATCACGCCATCGAGATCAACTACAACTTTATGGAGGAGGGCCTGCAAATGATCGGGCAATTCTTCTGTATGACGGGTAGAGAAAAAGAGCTGCAGGAGTACCGCGAGCGTGCCCGTCAAATGGCACAAAAGGATAAGGACGAATACAGTCAAGCAGGCGTGCTTTCCAAGCGCGATAAGCTTGGAGCCGACCAAATGCCCGACGGTATGCTTGAAAACATTTTGGAGTTCATTCACTCTATTGATGAGGGTATCATCAAAAATATCTACCGTGTTCGCAAAACCGTTAACGAAAGCTTTTTCGTCAGCGTGTTCGTTATTCATTTTTGGGGAGGCACCGACGAGCAACGCGGTGAGATCATGCACAAGATCTTCCGTTACCTCGATACCTACCCCGTCGATTGGCAATTCTCTCTGTTCGATTATGCCGATCATACCGATATTCAATTCGACAAGATTGAAGGCAGTCTTGTCTGGGAAAAAACCAACAACAAAGGAGAATAAAAATTATGAAGACCAAGAAGCAATATTGTGAAGAAAACGGACTCGACATCGATCGCGTATTTGACATGTGCGTTTCCGGCGACGAAGGCGTTCTTGCGGTACGCGGTGCATTTACCGGCTACTTTGCC
>JAZRKS010000163.1:0-2844 GCA_045646445.1 Eubacteriales bacterium
ATTCTTTTTGGGACTGAATAAATATCCAAAAATCGAAAAATTCGACCGATCGGATATTAAAACCATCACTTATTGTGCATTTCTTGTGTTTTCGATTGCCTCTTTGCTGTCTTTTGAAATAATCAGCCCTTCTTTAAAGGCATATGTATCTTCCTGCTACGATTACAGTGTTTATTATTTAATTGTTGGTTTCTGGAAACCCGCCGCAATTGTTTTAGGAACTTTTGGAATACTTAATCTGATATTTGATTATCTTAATTTGGAAATAAAAAACAAAATCATCAGAAGAATTATTCTTGCTGTCAGCATTATTCTTCTCACTATTATTTTCATTTCAAATCTCATCACTTTTGTTATAATGATTTACGTTTTTGAAACAAGCAATGGAATAAGTACAAATTTGATGAGACCTGCATTTTTTATTATGCAACACCAGATTTTATATACGATTCCTGCAATCCTGCTTTCTCTTGGATTATCAAAGAAAACGATATAAATTAAAAATGAGCACCGTTTAAAAAACGGTGCTCATTTCTTAAAAACTTGATGCTCATGCGGTTTTTCGCGTTTTAGACAATAAAAAAATCCCGCCGAATCCGCGGGATTTTTCTTTAATATGTGAATATCAAATTACACAAATCTTGCAGGGTTGATCTTTACGCCAGGGCCCATGGTTGCGGAAACAACGCAGGATTTAACGTACTGACCTTTTGCTGCTGCGGGTTTTGCTTTAACAATTGCACCCATAAGAGTGTCAAAGTTTTCCTGGAGTTTTTCAACACCAAAGGAAGCTTTACCGATCGGGCAGTGGATGATGTTGGTTTTGTCGAGACGGTACTCGATTTTACCTGCTTTAGCTTCTTTAACAGCTTTAGCAACATCGGGGGTTACAGTACCTGCTTTGGGGTTAGGCATAAGGCCTCTCGGGCCAAGGATTTTACCGAGTCTACCAACAATACCCATCATATCAGGGGAAGCGATAACTACGTCAAAATCCATCCAACCTTCGGACATGATTTTCTGCATGTATTCTTCTGCACCAGCGTATTCAGCGCCAGCATCGAGAGCTGCCTGAACTTTGTCGCCTTTTGCGAAAACGAGAACTTTAACTTCTTTACCGGTTCCGTTAGGAAGAACTACTGCACCACGAACCTGCTGGTCAGCGTGACGGGAGTCAACACCGAGACGAACGTGGCATTCTACGGTTTCGTCGAATTTTGCAGTTGCAGTTTTGCAAGCGAGCTCGAGAGCTTCGTTTGCTTCGTAGAGTTTAGCATGTTCAACAAGCTTAGTGCTTTCAACATATTTTTTTCCGTGTTTCATTAATGCTAACCTCCTTCACTTAGTCTTCAACGGTAACGCCCATGGAACGAGCGGTACCAGCTACCATGCTCATTGCTGCTTCAACAGATGCTGCGTTAAGGTCAGGCATCTTGGTTTCAGCAATTTTGCGGCACTGTTCGGAAGTGATGGATGCTACTTTAGTTTTGTTCGGAGCACCGGAAGCCTTATTGATGTTAGCAGCTTTTTTGATAAGAACTGCTGCAGGCGGGGTTTTGGTGATGAACGAGAAGCTGTGGTCAGCATATACAGTGATAACGACAGGGATGATCATGCCGATATCGTTTTTGGTGCGTTCATTGAATTCTTTGGTGAACGCCATGATGTTTACACCGTGCTGGCCAAGTGCAGGACCAACAGGCGGTGCGGGAGTGGCTTTGCCACCCGGAATTTGCAGCTTAATTAAGCCAATAACTTTCTGTGCCATTGTTTTTACAAACCTCCAACCATTACGTGGTCAAACGGAATCGATTGAACAAATTTTCGATCCCTCCCACACGCAGAATACCTATACTCTGCGTTCGCCGGCCACTCTGGCCGACTACCTCTCAAAAAGTAATCAATCTTTGCGGGCAACCTGCTCGAGCTCAAGCTCTGCAGGGGTATCGCGTCCGAACATGGACACGATTACGCGAACTTTATTGTCGGGAACGTCGATAGACTCGACCCTTCCCTCGAAGCCCTCAAGCGGACCACCTACAATGGATACGATGTCGCCTACGGCATATTTTACTTCGACCGACCTGGATCCGATTCCAAGTTTTGCAACCTCTTCTTCGCTGAGCGGTACGGGTTTGGAAGCAGGACCTACAAAGCCGGTTACGCCGCGGGTATTTCTGACAACGTACCAGGATTCGTCCGTAAGAATCATCTTAACAAGGACATAGCCCGGGAAAATTTTGCGTTCCACTTCACGCTTTTTGTTGTCGTTAACCTCAACGATAGTTTCGGTCGGGACACTTACATCGAAAATAAGATCTTTAAAACGCTTATTTTCAATTACCTTTTCGATATTCTCGGATACTTTGTTTTCATAACCGGAATATGTGTGGACAACATACCATTTAGGAGTTTCAGACATAATTCAGTTCCTTTCGCGCTTTAAGAGCCGAAGAACAGCCTTACGATAAGACCAAAGAAATAGTCTACAAGGCTGATGCCGATCGAAGAGATGATAACGACTACAATAACAACGGTGGTGTTGTTGATGACCTGTTTTTTGCCGGGCCATGCAATTTTTTTGAACTCACCACGGATGTCTTTGAAGAAGCGTTTTACTCTAGAGAAAAGGGACGGCTTTTTCGCAGTATTTTCATTAGCCACGGTAATACCTCTTCCTTTCCTTACTTCGTCTCTTTGTGGAGCGTGTGTTTACGGCAGAAGCTGCAATATTTTTTCATTTCAAGTCTGTCCGGATCGTTCTTTTTATTTTTCTTGGTTGTGTAGTTGCGTTGTTTGCACTCAGTGCATGCCAACACTATTTTGACTCGCATTGCGGCACCT
>JAZRKS010000164.1:0-11715 GCA_045646445.1 Eubacteriales bacterium
TGATGAACAGGGGCGTTTGATTGAGCAGGTTTACAAGCCAGACGATATGCGCATATGGGATAAATACACGTGGGAATACAACGAGTATGGCGACGTAATCAAGCGTGCCATACAATCCACGTTTGGCTTTTTAGATCCACCCGACAACACCGACACCGTTGTAGACGTTTATGTAAAAGAATACGATGCGAACGGAAACCTTACCAAGGTTGTGTACGAGGATGGCTCTTATACTGCCTACGAATATGACGAGGCAGGTAACGAAATCAAATACACAAGCTACCACGCTGCAAATGATTTTGTCATTTTTTATTATACGTATGACGAAAACGGCAACATGACCGAGTATCGCCGCGAGGATGAGACCGGTATTACGGGCTATATGTATACCACCTACGACGCTTACGGAAACGAGCTGGAACGAAGAAACACAGATAAAAACGGTAACCTTACATCCATTAGCATATACAAGGGTTACAAGCTTTACTACAACCCCAATCCCCAAAAACCGCTCCCCGAGGAGATGGTAGGCAAGGGATAAAAATAGAAAGGAGATATCGATGAAGAAGATAATCGCAATTTTGTTATGCATAGCGCTTGCAATGCCCACGGTGCTGACAAGCTGCAATACAACGGACAATTTGAATAACACGCAACCCTCTACCGAAGGTACAACCACCCTCGCAGAAACCACGCCCGAGAGCACTACACCGCCCGAAAACCTGCCCGAGGAGACACCCGTAGAAAACGCGGCGGAGTTATACAACCGCGCCCTCTTACTTCTTAATGAGCGAAAAATTGAAGAAGCCTATGACATCTTCTTGCGCATCAAGGATTACGCAGATGTAAGCGAGTATCTTTCTCGGTTTTCTTATCAATACACCACCAAAATCCATTATTATAACAAGCGCGATCAAAAAAACGACGTTTATGATATTTTTATCTCTACGCGCGATCAGTACGGGAGACCCCTTGAGGAGCTTGCATTTTATCCATCTCACGAGGAGAAAAGCGTTCATACGTATTCTTATCGATATGATAGCAATCAAAACTTGGTGGAATATATCTCTGATGATGAATACGGTCTTCTCACAACGCATTATGGATACGATAAAGAGAACAGACCCATTTGGCGTTATTATGAACCCGAGGGGCTCTCAACCGTCGAATATGACGATGCAGGCAATGTTATCAAACGTTTCAGCGAGTATACCGGAACCACCGAGGAATATGAGTACGATGCCAACAACAATCTCATAAAGACAACTTATAGCTACGGTGAGGAGATTACACTCATTGTTTACAACGAATATAACAGCCGTGGCGAGCTTATTAAAACAACCAAAGATCTTTGCCCCGGTCAAACGGTTATCACCTACACGTATGACCAAAACGGCAATTTACTTGTTAGAGACACGCTGCAGGATAACGGAATGAACATTCGTGACGAGTACGAATATGATGAGAATAATAACTGCATCAAAGCAACCTATTACAGTTCGGCATGGGGTGGCTTTCGCACTATTTACTATTGGGAGTACGATGAGCACGGAAATATGACAAAGGAAACACACAAGCGTGAGGACGGAACTGTCTCTTACGTTTGCACCTATACGTATGATGAAAAAGGGAACTGGACTCAAAAGATTACCGAAATGGATGGCGATACCTATCAAACCATTCAAGAATACGATGCAAACGGAAATGTGTTAAAAAGCATAGGCGATTTCGTTACCACCGAATATTCCGGCTGGCGACTGTACTACAATCCTTATCCCATTATGGTAGAAGAATTGAATCAGTTTATAGGAAAATAAACACCCCCCCGATGCTTGACATCGGGGGGATTTTCTATATAAAATGCGCATACGTGTGCAAAAAACGCAAAAAATCGCTTTTCTTTTCGAAAAATTGCGGCTAATCGGCAAAAAGTTAACACAATAGTCTTGATTTTCCTTCCTTTATGATATATAATTAACTATGTATGTATATTGGCATATTGTTTCTTTTTTTGAAGGGAGAACAACATGAACAGAGTTAGCAAACACAATTATTATTTGGATATTGCACAAACCGTTGCCGAGCGCTCCACTTGCTTGCGCAAGATGTACGGCGCCATTATCGTAAAGAATGATTCCATTATTTCCACGGGATACAACGGCGCTCCCAGAGGACGCAAAAATTGCTCCGACGTAGGGCACTGCATGCGCGATAAGCTCAACATTCCCCGCGGTGAGCGATACGAGCTTTGCCGCTCGGTGCACGCCGAGGCAAATGCCATCATTGCCGCATCTCGCGACCAAATGCTGGGTGCCACCCTGTATATGGTCAGTGTCAACGCAAAAACGCACGAGCTTGAGCCCGGCACTTCCTCTTGCATGATGTGCAAGCGTCAGGTCATTAACGCAGGCATTTCTACCGTTGTCATTCGCGACGATAAAGAGAACTTCCGCGTCATCGACGTCAATGATTGGATCGAAAACGACGATTCTCTCAGCGGCGTATTCGGATATTGATAGAGGTCTTTATGAACAGAAAAATCAAAATTGCACTTTTGTGTGCGGCGCTGATCCTCTCCTGTCTCTTAACCGCTTGCCGCGCACCCGCGCTCAAGCAAGACGAGGAGGGCGGCTTCCGCAATCCCCAAACGGGCGTTTCTTACTATCCCACCTCTCCCAACTACTACGCCAAGCCTTTTGGCGAGGAGCCCTATGCACGTATCAAGGTAGAGGGCGGCGGCGAGGATATTCAACTGTTTGAAATTGAGGGCGTTGACCCCGAAAAATATCTTGTCAGCAATGGCTACAGCGTTTATGCGGCAGGCGGTGCCGAATTGCCCGCACTTGCAGATCTGCCTTGTGTTCGCGTAGGTATTTACGATACGCAGGTATCCTCTAACGACGGCAACATTACAACCGCGGCAGAGATCCAAGCGCTTAAGACATTGCACAAGAGCGGAACCTACACCTCGCTGAACAACGTAGGTCTTTATATGAACTCCGTTCAAAATTGGTACGATCTCCACTTTATGGTAGAGGGAACCGACGATAAGATCTATTATCAGCTCAAATACGGCGTTTTCACCGAGGACGTTATCATCACCGAGCTTGTCGAAAAGGATGCAAGCGGCAACTTTATCGATCTTTACCCCGGCATTTCCTACGAGCTTACGTGGGAGGTCTATGACGGCAAAGAATATCAGGTTGCCAAATACAATTTTGGCAAAGAGATTTTGTGCGACGTTTCCACGGGCAACTGCTACAAAATTGAGCAGTCCTTGCTCTCTTACGTTACCCCTGAGGCAGAAGAACAATGACGGTTGAAAAATTGACTGCCGCACATCTTGGCGCGGTAGCAGAATTGGAAGCCGTTTGCTTTGCCGACCCTTGGAGCGAGAAGGCTTTGGAGCTCCTTGTTGGCGATGGGGCATACGGCGCCGTTTGCTTGGTGGATGGGCAAGTAGTGGCTTACGGCGGTGTTTTGTGGGCACCCTTCGAGGGGCAGGTCACAAATATCGCCGCACACCCAAATGCACGCCGCCAAGGCTTTGGCGCGGCAATTTTGGAGCACCTGATCGAAGTAGCAAAAGCACGCGGCTGCGAGCAGCTTTCTCTCGAGGCACGTGTCTCTAACCTGCCTGCCATTGCTCTTTACGAGCGGTACGGCTTTGTGAAAATGGGACTCCGCCGTGGGTTCTACAAGCACCCCACCGAGGATGCCTATGTGATGTGCCTGCAGCTTGACGGCACAAAAATTTAATTTGAGGACGAATTTTTATGTATATCTTGGGAATTGAAAGCTCCTGCGACGAAACCTCGGCATCCGTGGTAGAAATGGGGGAGGGCGTTCGCGCCATTCGCTCCAACATCGTGGCATCGCAAATTGAGGTGCATCGCGTCTACGGAGGCGTTGTGCCGGAGATTGCAAGCCGCGCACACATTGAGGCCATTTCCGGCATCACCTATCAGGCACTCAACGAGGCAGGTGTCACGCTTTCACAAATCGACGCCATTGCCGTTACCGCCTTTCCGGGGCTTATCGGTGCACTTTTGGTAGGCGTTAACTTTGCAAAATCCTTGGCTTATGCCAACAAAATACCGCTGGTTGCCATCAACCACATCCACGGTCACGTGGCGGCGGCGTATCTTTCCAACCCCACGCTCAAGCCCCCCTATCTTGCACTTGTCGTTTCGGGCGGACACACCGCGTTCTACCGTGTCGACGAAGAAACCACTCTCGAAGAGATTGGCGGCACGCGCGACGATGCCGCAGGTGAGGCGTTTGATAAGATCGGCCGTGTTATCGGGCTTCCGTACCCCGGCGGTGCGGCACTCGATAAGCTCGCCTACGAGGGCGATGCAAAAGCCATCACCCTGCCGTCTCCCGCACTCGTGGGAGATACCTTGGATTTCTCCTTTAGCGGCATTAAAACGGCAACGCTCAATTATCTCAACAGCATGGCGCAAAAGGGTGAGGCCATCAATGCGGCAAACGTTGCGGCGGCTTACACCGACAAGATCGTAAAGGCCATTGTGCAAAAAGCAGAGCTTGCTCTTGAAAAAAGCGGCATGAAAACTCTTGTTTTGGCAGGCGGTGTTGCCGCCAACTCGCACCTGCGCGCGGCACTTGAAAAGATGTGCCAAAAGCGCGGCATTACACTTTGCATGCCCGAGCGAGCACTTTGCGGCGACAACGCGGCAATGATTGCGGCGGCAGGATATTACGCCTACAAAAAGGGCAATTTTGCCAATACCTCGCTCAATGCATCCGCCGCTGACGACGGTTTATAAAAGATAAAAAATCCCCCAAAAATAATTTCGTCACTTTGAACGAAATTTTTGAAAAAAGCGAGTTTTCCACTTTTCCACAATAGTTTTCCACAGGTTGTGGGAAGAAAGCAGTGCAAAATCGGTTCTTGCCCTAAAATCAGACAAAAAGTGACAAAAAGCACACATTTACGCAGATTTGTGGAAAAATATGTGGATTTTGTTGAGAACTTACCTAAATTCGGTTGTGGAAAACTTTTTTCGAACGACTTCGACGGGTTTTGACAATGCCAAAAATTTTGGTTAGAATGAACAAATCAGTAAAAAATGCTACGCGGCAGTTGCCGACGCCGGCACCAAAGGAGTCAACTTATGACAGATTTTGAAAAAAACACCCAAATGGAAAAAAAGCAAGAGAAGATAGACCGTCCGTTTGTCTCTCCTGCGGTCATTCGCCGCTTGCCTCGTTATTTCCGCTACTTGCGCGAGCTTTTGCGCGAAGGCAAAACACGTATCAGCTCGGGCGAGCTCTCCGCGCGTATGCAGGTTACCGCATCGCAAATCCGTCAGGATCTCAACTGCTTTGGCGGTTTTGGTCAGCAGGGCTACGGTTATAACGTCAGCTACCTTTATTCCAAAATCTCCGATCTTCTCGGTGTCAGCATGGGGCTGCAAGTCATCATCGTAGGTGCTGGCGACCTCGGTCGCGCGCTCGTGCGTTCCACCATGTTCGAAAAGCGCGGACTCGATATCATCGCGCTCTTTGACATAGACCCCAACCTCATCGGCAAGGAGTTTGGCGGTGTTAAGGTTTACGATATGAAGGATTTGGAAAGCTTTTGTGCCGAGCATACGGTCGATATGGCGGTCCTGACCTTGCCCAAGGAAAGGGCAGAGGAAGAATCCGAAAGGCTTTTGAACCTTGGTGTTGAGGGCTTTTGGAACTTTACGGGCAAGGAGCTTTCTCACCTGCCCAACAGTGCAGTTGTGGAAAACGTACATCTTGGCGACTCCCTGATGAGTCTCAATTACGAGCTTTGCCGTCGCAAGAGCGAAAAAGATAAAAAACGGGTAAAGGAGTAAGACAATGAAATTGAATTTTGGACAAGAGGTTCTCGTCTTGCCCGCATCCGTTCTGTCACACCTTGATGCGGCAACGCCCGAGCAGCTTCGCGTACTGCTTTGGTTAGCATCGGATCCTTCGCTTGCAACCAAACACAAGCAGCTGGCAAAGCTTGCGGGCTGTGATGCAACCGTTGCACGCACCGCCGTTGATTTTTGGTGCGCGTGCGGTCTTTTGGGTGAGGCAGGGGAGAATACCGTTCCCGCAATGGCAACCGTTCCCACACCGGTTGCACCTACCAAAAAGAAGCTGCAACGTGCCGACGAATTACCCAATTATACATCCACCGAGCTTGCCGAGCTGCTCGAAGCGCGTGCAAGTGTGCGCGTACTCATCGATGAGGCACAAAGAATTCTGGGCAAAATGTTCAATCCCAGCGACGTTAACATTATGGTCGGCATGCTCGATTACCTCGGCATGAACGAGGAATGCATTCTGCTCCTCTTGGCGCATTGCAAAAAGATCGGCAAAAGCAATCTGCGCGCCATCGAAAAATACGCCTACACGCTGATTGATAAAGGCATCAACGATGTGGAAGCCATGGAGGCAGAGATTTGCGCAATGGAGGCAATGTACACCTTTGAAGGCGAGATCCGCAGCTTGTTTGGCATGAAGAACCGTGCCCTGACAAGCAAAGAGAGCAAAATGCTCTCGGCATGGCTCTCCTTTGGCTACGATATCAACATCGTGCGCATGGCATACGAAATTACCGTCAATGCCACGGGCGAGGCTTCGGTGGCTTACACCAACGCCATTCTCGAAAAGTGGAATGCCAACGCGTGGAAGACCGTAGCCGAAATTGAAGCAGGTATGACCGCCGAGCGCGAAAAGCGCGAGGGGGCTGCGGGCAAAAAGGAGCTTGGCAACAGCTTTGATACAGACGATTTCTTTGAAGCGGCATTGCAACGCGGTTTCCGCGAGCGCAGTCGCAGTGAGGAGTAACTATGGGCTACAATAAAGAAAATTTTAAGCGCATCCGCGCCGAATACGAGACCAAGGCATTTGCCGCCCAAGAGGAGGCAGACGCCCGTCGCGACGAGCTTTACAGCGCCATTCCCGAGCTGTACGAAATGGACCGTCGCCTCTCGCAGTTCGGTCTGCGCATTATGAAAGCGGCTCTCGCAAAAGAGAACACCGAGGAAAAGATTGCCGAATTGCGTGCGGAGAACGAGCGCATTACGCGTGCACGTGCGGCGCTCTTGGCAAGCCGCGGCTATCCTGCCGATTACAGCGAGCCAAAATACGAATGCAACCTTTGCCGCGACACCGGCTACGTTGGCATCAAGATGTGCGCTTGCATGAAAAAACGCTTGGTCGAGGCGGGCATGCACTCCTCGGGCCTGGGGGCGCTTATGCAAAAGCAGACCTTTGAAAATTTCTCCTGCGAGTACTACGCAGGCGATGCAAACGCATACCGTGTAATGGGAGATAATTACCGCTACTTGCGCCGCTATGCCGAGAGCTTTGCGCTCGAAGCAGGGAAGGCGATTCCCGAAAGCTTGCTCTTTTTGGGCGGCACGGGACTTGGCAAAACGCACCTTTCTACTGCCATTGCACGCGTGGTGACCGAGCGCGGCTACGACGTTTTTTATAACAGCGCCGTTGGCATGATCTCAGATTTTGAAAGCCGTCGCTTTGGCAACGGCGTGGCTGCAACCACCACCGATGATACCACGGCTTACACCGAGTGCGATCTGCTCATCATCGATGACCTTGGCACCGAGGTGGTCAATCAGTTCACACTTTCCTGTCTCTATCACGTAATCAATACAAGACTCAACCTGCAAAAGCCGACCGTCATCAGCACAAATCTCACCCCCGGGGAGCTGCGCAAGCTTTACAACGATCGCATCTCCAGCCGTCTCACGGGTGAATTTTTGGTCATTCCGTTCTACGGAACCGACGTTCGTAAGCAAAAATTGCAGGCGAAATGAGAAAAAACATCATTTTTTTGAGAAAAAAACAAAAAAATTAAATAAAAATGTAAAAAAACTATTTACAAATTGAAAAAAAGAATGTATAATATATTTGGATAATTTTATTCACGCTATTTTGGCGTGAGGAAGGAACGGGCATAGTATTATGAGTACGAATGACAACAAAAAGGATATTCTCTTATCCACACTTCTGGCAGCTGATGCAGTAGTTACCTCTGTAGCAGGCGCAAAGCTTTTCAAAAAGCTTGCAACCAAAGCAGCCACAAACGGCCTTGATTTGAAGAAGGTTGGCAAAGCCGGTGCCGGTGTAGGCATGGGCATTTGTTCCGGCATTCTTTTGGCAAGTGATTTCATCCCCTCCTTGGCACAGGTAATCGACCGCAACTTTATGCAAAAGGAAACCGCTGAGGAAGAGATTGAAGAAGTTGTAGAAGAGACCGTAGAAGAGGTTGTAGAAGAAGCAGCTGAGGAAATCGTTCCTGAGGTTGTAGAAGAGGTTGAAGTACCCGTAGAAGAGCCCGTAGTAGAAACGGTTGCTCCCGTAACCGAGGAAGCAGCAGGCGAGGATGAGGACGAGGATGAATCCTTTGGCTTCAGCACCGCAGGTCTTGATTTCTTCGACGCTATGGAGAATCCCGAAAGATACGAAGAGCTGCAAGGTCAAGAAAAAGAAGGCCTTATTCAAATCGTTACCCGTTATCGCCGCAGCTTTATGTCTCGCTTGGTTCAATCTCAAGGTGACGTTCAAGCGTACTATGGCGAAATTAAGAATAAACTCCTCTCTTACAAGGGCGTTAAGGGCCGTGTAAGCTGGGGCAATGAGTCCTTCAACAAGGGCAGAACCTACATCGCAAAGGTAAATGCAAAGTCCAAGACTCTGTATCTCTACCTCGCACTTGATCCCGCAACTCTTGAAGAGGGCGCATACAACTTTGAGGATATGTCCGCAAAGAAGAAGTACGAAAACGTTCCCGTGCTCATTAAGATCAAGGGTCCTCGCAAGCTGAAGTATGCACTTGAGCTCATCGATAAGATCTGCAACGAAAATCTTGCACTGCCCGCAGTTAAGAACTTCGAGCCCACCGACTACACACTTCCTTACTGGCCTACCGAAGAGCTCGTAAAGACCGGTCTCGTTAAGAAGATGGTAGCAGGCATGCCCGTACAGGCATTCGACACCACCGTTGAGCCCACCGAAACTGCAACCGACGTAACACTCGTATAAAACAAAATTGCATAAAAAAAGAGATACGACGCAAACTAACGTCGTATCTCTTTTTTTGATTTACAACTATCCATGAAAGGAGTGACAGGGTATGTCACAAGCAGTTCGCACAAAGCAGACGGCAACGCTTCTGCAAGCGATTTATAAAAACGTAAAAATGGCAAGCGATTCTATTTTGAATCTCATGCCCAAGATTAAGGATCCCAAACTCAAGAACGACTTGACCGTAGAGCTCAGTGTTTACGAAGCATACGCATCTCGCGCGGCAAAGCTTCTTGCCGAGGAGGGAGCCAAGCCCGAGGAAGAGGGAACCGTTACCAAGCTGGCATCCAAATGGGGCAGTATGATGAACACCATGATCGACTCCACATCCACACACATTGCCGAAATGATTGTAGAGGGAGCAACAATGGGCGTGAATGATATGCTCAAGCAGATTCGCGAGTGTGAGAACACTCCCGTTTCCGAGAGTGCCATGAAGCTCGCACGCGACGTTTGCGCCTATGAGGAAAAGACCATTGAGGAAATGAAGGAATACCTGAAAGGTTAAGAAAAAGAAGGACAGAAAATTCTGTCCTTCTTTATTTTATCAACCGCCCCAAAACGGTTCGTATCTGCTAAAATCGGAATTTACCGTGCGATAGATGCGGAAGTGGCGGTAGTATTCGCCCTCGCCAACGCCCATATCGGCAAGCTCCTCCTTGTGACCAAGGCGACCGGCCGTTGCCCACATCGCTCGCGGCTCTGCGCGGCAGCAGGTGTCCCAAAGGGCAATGCGCTCGGCACCGCAGCTGTAAAGGTCGAGCGCGCGGCGCTTGAATTCTTCATTCGACATCTGCCGCGGCATAATCTCAATATAGACCTTTACACCGTATTTTTTCTCAAGCTCCATCCATTCGGCAACGTGCTCTGCTTGACCGTTGGGACCGCAAAGCTCTCCGCGCGAATCTTTAATGGGCGGCAACAATTCACAGTCGCCGGGATGAATGGTCGCTCCACTCTTGGTACGCACAAACTTGGTGTATTTCTCCAGGTCAATACGTGTGTGTGACGCATCCTTCCAAATTTCATCGGGGAGCATTTCGTGAAAGCGTACGGGATAGGAGATGATAGCATCAATCAAGCCATCCTTAGCCCATTGCTCTACATCCAATCCCACGTATTTGCAGTCGTAAGGGGAGTAGAGCGTGCGGACGTGCAGACCGATCTTTCCTTTGCCAAATTCCGCATCCAGAGCGGTGCGGATTTTGTGCATAAGACCCGTCATAATTTCGCAATGCAGAGCATTGAGTCGCGGTTCGTCGAGCGGCAATTCGTAAGGATATTCGCCGTACAATTCAAAGAAGCGGTCGGCTACGGGCTTTTCATAAAGCACGTAGGGAATGCCACGGTGCCAAATAAGTGTGACGGCATCACAGCCCGAGCGAGCCATATTCAAAAGCTCGTCCACCATAAATTGCTGTACTTCGGGGTAAGCATAGGACATTGCCGCAATCTCATCACCGTTGCGGTCATAGGTGCGCCACTGCGGATTTTCTTGCATAAAATCGCAATCAAAGTAGTATTGGTCATAGGGGTGGGTGAGTCCCCACGCGCCCATGCGAATCGAAACGCTCATTTTGAGTCCTTGGCGGTGACCTTGATCTACCACTGTCCTCAGTACCTCGTCGTAATCAAAAAGAGGGAACTGCTCTTGCACGTTGCGGTCGCCCGCGCGCGGAAAGCAAAAATTGGCTGTATCCTTGGTTGGCAAGCGGCAAGAGACAAAATTGCGGATTTGCTCAATCGAGAGCCACTCCACGTCAGAGTGCATATAATTGAATGCCACAGAGCGCCAATCGTCAAGTGTGCGGGGATGGGTAAAATACAAACGGTTATGCATATCGTCAGTAGCGTAAATGCGCTTTGTGTCGGTGCGTGCATCCTCGCGAAGATATTTCGCAACCTCTTCTTCGCTCATAGGAACAAACCGAATGGCAGCCAGCATCGAGTGGTAACCGCTGGCATCAAGCTTGCGTGTCAGCGTCAGGGATTCGCCCGTCATATCGGCGCAACGCCAAAGGAATTCTTCCATTGTGCAGCCGTCGCGCGTGGTAACGGATGCGACCCAAAACGCAGGATCACTTGAGAGTTTGAGGTGCAAAACGCCTTGCCCGGGGGCGTGCAAATAAATCTTATACCATCCATCAAGCTTGGGCGAGAGGGTGATATCCTCGGGGTGACCGCCAAGACTGGTAAGCATATTGGATGTGTACTCTGCAGTGCCTATGGGAACGATACGCCATTTGTCCATTAGGGCATAAGGCGAGAGATTTTCGCGCGGCTCAAAATGCTCGTCGAGATAAGTATAGAATATTTCGCCTTTTTCGTTTTTTTGAATCATATTATGCTCTCCATTTGGTAAAGAAGATGGACGTGCGGTTGTCTTTTTCAAAGGGTTGATAATAAACGGTTACGAGCGAGCCGTCGGCAAGCTCGGTGGTAGCAGGGTAGCCGAGGTCACCGTTGGGAGCATCCGAAAGGATAAACTCCTCGCCAAACGTGCGGCAACCGTCATAGCTGATGGATGCGCGAATGCCAAAGGGAGCGCGACGGCGACCGTAACTGACGACAACCGAGCCATCCTTGCGGAGCAAAAGGTGAGGGGGAGAGCCGATGCGACCA
>JAZRKS010000165.1:0-15632 GCA_045646445.1 Eubacteriales bacterium
CCATTGCACCCCCATTTGGTGTGCCTATATATTATACAGCATTTTATTGCATTTGTCAACTGTTCTTTATCGCAAAAATGGCGGAAATTCTCACCTCTGTGAGAATTTCCGCCATTTTTTTACTCAGTAACAGTGGGGAAGATTTGTGTAAAAGCCCACGCAAGAACCTTTTCTTTTGTTAATTCATGCTTTATTTTGTTAAGAATACTGTCGGCGTATTTACGCGCCTCTTCCTCGGTGGCACCTTCTTGATCCTTTAAATACTCTGCAACGCATGCTTCATATTCCTCGGTTAGTTCTTCTTGGGTCCATGCAATACCGTTTGCAGCGGCAAGCATGTAAAGTGCCAAATCATAGGTTACTTGGTTGATGGATTGTTGCAGCACAGTTGCCTCACTCAACCCATAATAATAGAGAAGTGTTTGGTAATCAATGTTGTAGTAATATGCAACGAGGTGATAGTAATCTATTGTTTGTTGATAGTAATACAAATACATCTCCTCTGGCAGGCTTACGGCAGCGGTAGCGTTTAAAATTGCATTTGTAAAAATCGTATCGGCAACACTGTTCTTTTTTGCCTCTTCCCATTCCGCAAAGGTTTTGTAATCGTTGCCGGTATATGCAGCCACCTTTTCATCGGATATGGATTGATCATAAATGGCATTTAACGTCATGGTAAATACAACAGCTTTGCCTGCAAGGTCGGGTGCGTGATAATTTTGGGGGAAGGTAACGTTAACGTCAAAGGTTTCACCAACAGTATGGCCAATAATTCCGTCGGTAAAACCGGGAATATAGCCGTTTTTATAGTCGGAAATAAACAGAGCAACGTTTGTAGCCGTACCGCCTTCAAAAGCAACGCCGTCAAGCTTGCCGCAGTAATCAATGTTAACGCAGTTACCGCTTTGCGCAGGGCGAGCAGGCGCCTCTATTTTTGGCATCTTGTCAATAGCACCGTAGAATTCTAATGCAATATCGTATCTAATTCCTTCGGCAACGGTTGCAGACAAAGCGGCAAAATCAATTTCTTGAACGCTTACTCCGGAAAGATCTGCATTAGCATAATCGGGATATTCATATGTGGGGTGCTCGGTGGGAGCTTTTTCTTGACGAATATATACCGCATTTGTGGTTTTGAGAGTATTTGCAAACTTATCAAAGGTAAAGTTTACAGTTTCACCGTCAAAGGAAAGTGTAAAGGTGGCATTACCGTCATAGGTGCAGTCTACCTCTATGGTTTCAAAATATGTGTAATATCCCGTTTGGAGGTAGTAAAGCCTTGCCTTGTTGCTATCCTTAATCAATTCAAGCGCACCTGAGGTCGAGTAAGAATGCCAAAAACCCCAAGGCTCGTATTCTTTTTGCGGTGTGGTAGTTTCTGCGGGGGGAGGCGTTGTTCCGTGGTCGATGACCTCCACCACTTGGCAAGAGGAAAGTGCAAGCATTGCCGCTACCAAAATAAACAATAAAATCTTTTTTAACATATTCAAACCTACCTTATTTTTGCTATCTATATTATAAACGATTTTGCACCGAATTGCAATAGGAAAAGCTTCAATTTCTTATTACAAACAACAAAAAATGATTTGGTCGAAAAATGAGAGATTTGGGTGTCAATTCACGGCGCACCGCATAGAATATTAGCAAAGAGAGTAGTTCTCTGAAATTATCACAAAGGAGATTTGGCTATGGCAGAAAATAAATTTTCTTGCGTGCCCGGGGGCAGTCCTGCACGCGAGACCGTATGCATTGATACCAGTCGCGTTCTGGATTCCTGCCGCGATCGCGATTGCTTTGAAAATGCACGCGTTTATCTTTCGGACTTCGGTAACGAGGTTTTGGAGCACACGAGTACCATTCGCACCAAGAGCGCAAAAATCGTTTGGGCTTGCATCGACATTGACCCCATTCGCTTCAACCGCGGATTCTATTCGGTTAACATTCGTTTTTACGTAAAACTCGTATTTGAAGCTTGCGTTTGTGCAGGACGTTCGCAGGAGATTGAGGGCATTGCCGTGCTCGAAAAGCGTGTCATTCTTTACGGCGGTGAGAGCAACGTTAGTGTGTTCAAGAGCCACGGTGTTGGTGAAAACTTCTGCGGTTGCACACCTCGTGAGAGTGAAGAAGAAAACGAGCCTACTGCAATTGTTGAGGTGGTTTCTCCCGTTCTTCTCGGCACACGCATTGTGGAGCGCGTCAGTGAGTGCAGCTGCTGCTGTTGTTGCTGCGAGGGCGATATTCCCACGCCCGTGCAAACCTGCTTGGAGGCTCCCTTGAGCTTTGGCGGCTTTGGTGGCGGAGAGGGAAGAGGCGGCGAGCGCTATCTGACCGTATCTCTTGGCATTTTTTCGGTCATTCGTATTGTTCGCTCGGCACAGTATCTCATTCAAGCAACCGAGTATTGCATTCCCGAAAAGGAATGTGTTCCTGTTGAAGAGGACGATCCTTGCCGCGTATTCCGTTCTATGCCGTTCCCAACAGGTGAATTTTGCGTGCAGAACGTTCCTATGCCACATCACGATTATCACGATCATCACAGCGGCAGGTGCGGTTGCGGCAGTTAAGAAAAAACAAAGAAAAAGCAGTCTCAACGAGACTGCTTTTTCTTATTCGTTTATTAAATGATAAATCGGCTTTCCCGTACCGCGGATGCATTCGGGAGTGATTTCTACACTCAAAACATCATCGCGAGAGGGAACTTCATACATAATATCGGTCATTGCTTTTTCCAAAATGGAACGCAAGCCGCGCGCGCCTGTGTGTCTCTCAAGCGCCAAGGAAGCAACTGCATCCAAAGATTCGGGCGTGAAGACGAGCTTAACGCCGTCCATTTCAAACAGTTTTACATACTGCTTAGTAAGCGAGCTGCGGGGTTCTGTCAGGATGCGAACCAAAGCATCCTTATCCAAATCGTTGAGGGCTACCATTACCGGAATACGGCCAACCAACTCGGGAATGTGACCGTATTTTACAATATCGTGTGCAACAACGTCGCGGTAAATGCCGCTATCCTTGCGCTCGGACTTTGTTTTGATTTCACCGCTAAAACCGATGGTTTGGCTGCCTTTTCTCTTTTGAATGATCTGTTCAAGCCCATCGAATGCGCCGCCGCAGATAAAGAGAATGTTTTTAGTATCAATTTGGATGAATTCTTGATTGGGGTGTTTACGTCCGCCTTGCGGGGGAACGTTGGAAACCGTGCCCTCAAGAATTTTCAAAAGCGCCTGTTGCACGCCTTCACCCGAAACGTCACGGGTGATAGAGCGGTTTTCGCTCTTGCGAGAAATCTTATCGATTTCGTCAATGTAAATAATGCCGCGCTCTGCAAGCTCAATATCAAAATCGGCTGCTTGAATGAGGCGCAAAAGAATGTTTTCAACGTCCTCACCAACGTAACCTGCCTCGGTAAGAGTAGTTGCATCGGCTATTGCAAAGGGCACCTTGAGCGTTTTTGCAAGGGTTTGCGCGAGGTACGTTTTACCAACACCCGTAGGACCTAACAGGAGTACGTTGCTCTTTTGGAGCTCGATCTCTTCTTCGGCAATCTCCGGCTCTGCAGTATCATTCTTTTTTGCCTTTTTCTTGGGCTTTTTTGCTTGCATCGTTAAAATGCGCTTGTAGTGATTGTAAACGGCAACCGAAAGAGCTACTTTTGCTTCATCTTGACCGATAACGTACTTGTCAAGCTCTTGCTTGATTTCCATCGGGCGGGGAAGCTCAGAAAGCGACATTTTGCCACTGTCCAAACCGGGCACGTGACTGTCAATCTGCTCAATAAGATCACTGCATTGCTCTACGCAAAGGTCGCAAATGTATGCGCCCGATTGCGAGGGGATCAGGAATGTGACCTGATGCTCGTTTCTGCCGCAAAAGGAACAGTGACGCAGATTATTGCCGTTTGCATTGTTTTTGTTTGCCATAAAAATGCGAAAATCCTTTCAAAGAATCGTCAGGGGCGATGGGTGAGAATCTTATCGATCAAACCGTACTCAAGGGCTTCCTGTGCGGTCATATAGTTGTCGCGGTCGGTGTCCTTTTCAATGATTTCAAGGGGCTTGCCGGTGTTTGCGGCAAGGATCTCGTTGAGGGTTGCCTTGATGCGAAGAATCTGCTTTGCCTGAATTTCAATATCAGTCGCCTGACCCTTAGCACCACCGAGAGGTTGGTGGATCATGATCTCACTGTGGGGCAGAGCAAATCTCTTGCCCTTGGTACCTGCGGAGAGCAGGAATGCACCCATGCTTGCAGCCATACCGATGCAAATGGTGGAAACATCACACTTGATGAAGTTCATCGTGTCGTAAATTGCCATACCTGCACTTACACTGCCACCGGGAGAGTTGATATAAAAGGAAATATCCTTGTCGGGGTCTTGTGCTTCCAAAAAGAGCATTTGCGCCACAACAAGCGACGCGGTGGTGTCATTGACCTGATCGGAAAGGAAGATCACGCGGTCATTGAGCAGGCGCGAGAAAATATCATAGGAGCGCTCGCCACGGCTGGTTTGTTCCACAACCATAGGAACGAGGGCATCCTGTGTGTAAAGCTTGGGATCGAACATACTAAAATACCTCTTTTCTGATGAAATAATGAACCGGAAATAGCAGACGCGACTTCCGGTTCAAATAGAATGAAGAGTTCTTACTTAATGATTGCGTTCTCTTTAACCAGATCCATCGCCTTTTTAACCTTCATATCTTCAGCGATAGAATCTTCCGGAATCAGCTCGCGAACCTTTTCAACTTCCATCTGGTACTCATCGGCAATGCGCTTGTACTCAGCGTTGATCTCGGTCTTGGTAGCCTTGAGTTTTTCTGCCTTAGCGATCTTCTCAAGAGCCAAACGGAGCTTAACCTGCTTTTCAGCTTGAGGTCTGAGAGACTCACGGAGCTGATCAAGAGTCATGCCGGTGTATTGGAAGTAGGTCTTGAGGTCAAGGCCTTGCATACGCAGACGGTTGTCATAGTCGCGAACAAAGTTCTCGGTCTCAGCCACGAACATAGCCTCGGGAATGTCAGCCTCGAGCTTCTCAATCAGGGTATCGAGAATAGCGGATTCAAAACGGTTATCGGCCTCGGTTTCATGCCTCTTAGCAATTTTTGCCTTTACGTCAGCGCGATATTCATCGATGGTATCAAATTCAGAAACGTCTTTTGCAAAATCATCGTCAAGCTCAGGCAGCTCAATGTGCTTGATCTTGAGAATGGTGGTCTTAAATACTGCGGGCTTGCCTGCAAGCTCTTTTGCATGGTACTCGGTGGGGAAGGTAACGTTTACGTCGAAATCTTCGCCAACCTTGTGTCCAACGATTTCTTCTTCAAAGCCGGGGATGAAGTTGCCGGAGCCGAGCTTAAGGGGATAATCCTCGCCCTTGCCGCCTTCAAATGCAACGCCGTCAACAAAGCCTTCGTAGTTGATGTGGCAAACGTCGCCCATAACAGCAGCAGCGTCGGTAACTTCGATTTCGCGAGAGTTGCGCTCACGAACCATGTTGATTTCGTTTTCAACTTCTTCATCGGTAACTTCTGCTACGTTCTTTTCAGCCTCAATGCCAAGGTAATCAGCAATCTTTACGGTGGGCTTAACTGCAACGATAGCAGTCATAACAACGCCGTTCTCATCGATAGAAACGATATCGAATTCAGGTTGGCCAACCATATCAAGCTTAGATTCCTTGAGCGCTTCGTCAAAAGCATCGGGAAGAACCTCATTGATAGCATCTTCATAGAAGAAGCCCTTGCCGTACATTTTTTCGATTACGTTGCGGGGAGCCTTGCCCTTGCGGAAACCGGGAACGGTGATTTTGCCGACTTGCTTGCGGTAAACGTTGGAAACTGCCTTATCAAAGGTTGCCTTGTCTACCGAGAACTCCAACTTATAGGTGCTCTTTTCGGCTTTAGTGGATTTGATCAAACTCATTTCAAATGTCCTCCAAATAGGTTTATGGTAATTTTTTTACATACAAACTATATTTTATAATTTTTTTTGCATTTTGTCAATAGATTTTGCAAAATTTCAAGCGTAAAACTTCATTTTTATTATAATTTATTGCACAAAAACGGGCAAAGGAGAGAAAAGCAGATGATCTGCGGCACACATAATAAAATCAATACCTTCAAACTGCATCTTTCGAGGAACGCCATACATGCCGTGAATGTGACCGTGATAGCAAGTTTTGATGTCATATTCGTGCAATACGTCCACAATCTCGCGGCAAACAAAATCGCACCAAACGGGCGGGAAGTGGAAAAAGAGAAGAATGGGCTTTTCGCTCTCTCCGCGCAATTTTACTGCCTCGTCAAGACTCATGCGGAGTCGAATGATCTCGCGGTTCACGATGCGGCTGTAATCAACCGTTCCGACGGTGTGTTGCTGCGATTCTTCTATAAACCAACCGCGTGTGCCGCACACAATGCAGTCGCCCATATCATAGGCGTTGTTGTAAAGAATATCAATCGTATCAAACTCATTTTCGGCAAAAAACGCCTTCATTTTGCTGGCGGTCGACCACCAAAAATCGTGGTTGCCTTTGCCAATGAGCTTTTTACCGGGTAAAGAGTTCAAAAAGCGGAAGTCCTCAAGAGATTCTTCCAATTTCAAACTCCAGGAAATATCGCCGGGGATGATAACCGTATCCTCGGGACGCACAACGGCGCTCCAATTCTTTTTGAGTCGCCCCATATAGTCGGTCCATCTGGGGCCGAATTTTTCCATTGATTTTGTGCCGTCTGATGACAGGTGCAGATCGGCTATGACGAAAAGTGCCACAAAAGGACCTCCTTTCAATGCGTATAAATTTATATTCCTGCGGAAAAACTAAATGCAGCAAAGGCAGAATGCTTTTTGCACAAAACCGCAAGGGGGAAAGAAAAAATGGAAATGAAGAAGCACGAGGAATGCTGCAAGCACATCAAGGGGATTAAGTGCAACGTACAAAATTGCTACTACCACGATTGTGATACTCACTGCACCGCAAACGAGATTGCTGTAGGTCCTCACAATGCATCCACATCGGGTGACACACTCTGCGCAACCTTCAAGCCCAAGGAATTCTAAAGCTCCGTCGGGGGGCGGCATTGCATTTTGTAATGCCGTCTTTTTTATTGAATATTCAAATATTCCAAAACCGCTTTTGCCATATCCTCTTTATTGACTACCTGTTCAAAGCGAACCTTTCTTTGTGCAAGACCTGCAAGAGGATAGGGGATTTCTGTGTTGGTAGCATTAGAAAGTGCATCAAGAGCTTCAAGATCGCTCTCGGGCTCTTGTGCTGTAACTGCTCGGTAAACATTATTTGCAAACTTATAAGGGCTTGCAGTGGAATCAATAACCATCGGGAGCATATCACCGGTTTCGCTAATATATTGTTCAGCAGCAGAGATCGCAACTGCAGTGTGGGTATCACAGAGATAACCGTGCTTTTCCCAACAAGCACGAATGGTATCTGCAGTTGTTTTTTCATCGGCAAAGTAGCCAACAAAGTTTTCGCAAAATTTTGCAAAAACATCGGCGTCAACGCAGAAAGCACCGGAAGAGTACAACTGGAAGAAAAACAGGCCATAGAAATGATCGCCTGCAGTGAAGTAAAGCAGACGCTCGAGGTTGCTCGAAATGAGAATATCCATCGAGGGAGACATCGTCAAATAGAAATCGCGGTTGCGGTCATACGTACCTGTACGTAAGAAGTCGGTAAGGATATTGTTTGCATTGGACGCGCAAATCAGCTTGTTAATGGGCAGTCCCATCAGCTTTGCAATATATGCGGCAAAAATGTTACCAAAGTTGCCCGTTGGAACACAAACGTTAAAGGGTTCACCCGCGCGGCATTTACCGGCAGTGAGCAGGTCACAGTAAGCAGATACATAGTAAACAATCTGCGGAGCGAGACGTCCCCAGTTGATGGAGTTGGCAGAAGAGAAGAAATAGCCGTTTTCATTCAGCTTTTGTGCCATTTCAGCGTCGCCAAAGATGACCTTAACGCCGGTTTGTGCGTCGTCAAAGTTACCTTCAATCGCGCAAACGTTAACGTTGTCACCGGTTTGTGTAGCCATTTGCAGCTTTTGCACGCGGCTAACACCGTCTACGGGATAAAAGACCATGATTTTGATACGGTTGATATCTTTGTAGCCCTCAAGAGCGGCTTTTCCCGTGTCTCCCGAGGTGGCAACGAGGATGAGCGCTGTACGCTCCTCACCTGTTTTGGTGAGCGCACGGGAGAGCAGACGGGGCATAATTTGCAGAGCCATATCCTTGAAAGCAGCTGTAGGACCGTGCCAAAGCTCTAAAATCTCCTTATTATCGACAAGATTGACAAGAGGTGCCGCACCGCCAACAAAAGAAGATTCGCTATAAGCTGCCTCACAGTCGGCAAGAAGCTCCTCATAGGTGTAGTCAGAGAGGAATTTTGCAAGAATCTTTGCGGCTCTTACGGGATAAGACTCGTGGCAGAGCGCCTCGATTTCCGCCATAGAAAGCGAAGGGATTTCTTCGGGTACAAACAGACCGCCATCGGCGGCAAGTCCTTGCTTGATAATCTGTGCGGCGCTGTGCGTGGCTGCCGCCTGACTTCTTGTGCTTTTGTACAACATGGTCGTGTCTCCTATTTATGGGTAGAAATAATATAAATCAAAAATGCTTTTGGGCAAAGCGATATGCGTTCTCAAAAAAGAGATTGTCAATCAACTTTTGCGAATATCCGTGTGCCGAAAGATGCTCGGCAAGACGGTCAAGATGAGAAAGATCGGGGATATCATCGAGCAGATCAGCACCGTCCATATCGCAACCGAGGCAAAGTGCATCTTCCGCGCCCAAAGAGAGAAAATGCTCAATGTGGCGCAAAATACTGTCAAGGGTTGCATTTCCGTCTTGCTCCAAAAAGGCGCGGTAAAGATTGAGCCCAATGATACCGCCGGAAGCGAGGATAGCACGTGTTTGCCAATCCTGCAGATTGCGGCTGACAGGGCAAACAGCGTGTGCATTTGAGTGCGATGCAATGACGGGTTTGTTATATTCAGCAGAAATTTCAAAAATATCCTTGCTCGATTCGAGCGATGCGTGCGAAATATCAAGAATGATTCCGATGGACAGCATTTCCTTTGCGGCGCGCTTGCCAAAGCCGGTCAAGCCAACGGTTGTGTTGTGAGAGCCGCCAATGCAGGTCTCACCGCTCCACATAGGAATAACGCTTTTGACACCCAAATCTGCAAGCTCCGCTACGCGCTCAATGCGACCGCCAAGCACGCGTGCATTTTCAACAGAAAGTATCAAAGATGCCTTTTGGGAATCTCGCGCAGGGCAGGCAGAGCAAAGCTCTGCTTTACCGCTTTGCAGTGCAGGATCGTTTTTGAGGTTTTCGACCATCTGTAAAAGATGTTGATAGCCCTCATCATCGCTCAGCTTTGGGGAAGTCCAAAGAGCCATTGTTTGTATGTAGCGTTCGTGTTTTTGCGCCTTGTCGAGAGAGATGGCAAGGGAATTGCTGCCAAGCGGTTGCCCCGATTGATACATTGCCCAAGCGGTATCGGCGTGCAGATCAAAAAGGGAAATCTTCATGTTTTTCTCCTTTAATAAGCGGCTTTGATGTGATTGATTTTGGCAACCTTTGTTTTGTCGGTTTTCTCGTCATGTATCAACCACACCTCAATTACGTCCATGCGAGGTTGTTTTTTGGTGGGATGTTGCCAAAGATAATCCTTTGCGGCTTTGCGCGTCAGGCGTTGCTTTTCGCTTTTGACGGCATTGCCGGGAGGGGGTGCGGTTTCCAAGGTTTCCTTGGTGTATGTGCGCGCCTTGACCTCAACAAAGGCAACGGTGGAAAGATTTGTGGCGATAATGTCGATCTCCATGTGCCCGGAGCGCCAATTGCGCTCTTTAACAGTATATCCGTGCCGACGTAAATAGCGTACAGCCATTCGCTCGCCAAAATTTCCTATTTGCTTTGTGGTTTCACTTGTTTGCATCTTTATCTAAAAAACGAATAAATTGCTTGCGATGAATAGGCGAGGGGCCGTATGTACGCAAGGCATCCATATGTTGCTTTGTGCCATATCCCTTGTGTTTGGCAATGCCGTATTGGGGGTACTGTTCATCGAGAGCGATACAATCGCGGTCACGGGCTACCTTGGCAAGAATAGATGCCGCCGCAATGCTGGGGCTTTTGGCATCGCCGCCAATAATAGCACGGGCGGGAATTTGAAAATCTCTTGCAATGTTGCCGTCAATCAGGGCAAAGTCAGCCTTAACGGCAAGCCCGTCGATGGCGCGGCGCATTGCCAAAAGATCGGCTTCGAGAATATTGAGCTCGTCAATCTCTTCAACGCTTGCGGAGGCGATGCAATAGGCGATCGCATTCTCACAAATGAGGTCAAAGAGCTTATCGCGCTTTTTGGGAGTGAGCTTTTTGGAGTCGTTGAGCCCTTCAAGCACAAGCCCGTCGGGCAGAATGCAAGCAGCGGCAAACACAGGTCCGCAAAGGGGACCGCGTCCTGCCTCATCAACGCCGCAAACCATTTCAAAGCCCTCATCGTGCAACTGATTTTCTATGGTATAATCAAGCATAGAGCTCCTCCTTGGAGTAACGGTCAAGGGTTACGCGACCGAGCTTGCAAGCACGGAATTCATCAAGGAGCATGATGGCGGTGCGCTCTGTGTTGATTTCACCGCCGCTGATGAGGAAACCGCGCTTTTTGCCGATGGTCAAAAAGAGGTCATAGTCCGAGAGCTCTTCATATTGTGACATATCGCCAAGCTTGTATCTTTCACTCAACATTTGCGGATAGAGCAGACGCATACGCTTGCAAAGAACCGTAGCGAGTGCTTCGATATCGAGAATAGAGTCCTTGATAGCACCTGTCAATGCCAAGTTTTCGCCAACGCGGCGCTCTTCAAACTTGGGCCAAAGAATGCCGGGCATATCAAGCAGATCAACACCGATTTTGGTGGGAACCCATTGCTTATCCACGGTAACACCGGGGCGATCCTCAACCTTTGCCTTTTTGTTGCCGCAAATACGGTTGATCAGGGATGATTTGCCTACGTTGGGAACACCCAATACCATTGCGCGCACACGGCGGCCCATCATACCTTTTTCTTCATAGCGGCGGAGCTTGTCGGCAAGGATTTCCTTAATGGCACCTTCCATTTTGTTCAGTCCTTCACCGGTTACACAGTCGGTTAAGATGCACTTGGTATTCTCGTTGGTATAACGTTTCATCCAAAGTGCATTTTGGTTGGGGTCGGCAAGGGAAGCCTTGTTGAGCAGAACCAAGGTCGGCTTTCCCTCCGTCAAGCGTTTGATTTCGGGATTGCGCGAAGAAAAGGGAATACGCGCATCGAGTATTTCAATGATAATATCTACGTTTTTGAGGTTTTCGGAAATCATACGGCGCGTTTTGGCCATATGACCGGGAAACCATTGAATTTGTTCCGAAGGCATTAAGAGCACCTCGCTTTCAGTCAAAATTTAGAATCGAATTAGTGGAATACGGTAAAGGGCGCTATGCGGATAATTACCTTGCCCAAAACACAACGCTCATCAACAAACATAATGTCCGAGTCGCGACTGTCGCGCGAAAAATTTCGGTTGTCGCCAAGCACGAACAAATGTCCTTCCGGAACGGTTACGGTCATTTTATCGTTTTTGATATCGTAATCCCAATTGGGGCGGTTGCTCAAATAGCGATCAATGATCTGTCCCGTGTAGTTTTTCAACGTTGCGTGTTCGTCCTCATAAGGAACGCCATCCACGGTAATGGTTTTGCTTTGAAAATCGATCTCTACCGTTTGTCCGCCTGTTGCGATTACGCGCTTTACAAGCATTTTTTCAAGATTGGGTTCATCATCGGTCAAGTGAAAGACGATGACGTCATTCTGCTGCGGTTTGTATCCAAGGCTATAGAGAATCAGATTTTCGCCCTCGTAAAGTGTGTTTTCCATAGAGGAACCCTCTACGCGGCAAAGGCGAAATGCAAAGGTGAATAGCACAAGCAAAACAGCCAGCGCCCACACAAACATTTCAAGCGCGTCAAAGAGAAAACCGCCTTCTTCTTTTTTGGGGGCGGGAGCTGTGACAAGCTCTGTCTCGTTGTTCATTACAAAAAATCCTTTCGGGCGTTATTTTGTCAAAATTTCCATCAAACGGTAACCGTCTGCCACGTAGTAACCGGTGGCGGTGGCAGTATCCTCGTCAAATGTGGATACACCGTCTCTGTCCTTTGTGGAATCGTAAATCAGGAAGGGAACGGGATCGGATGTGTGCGTACGCATAAAGATGGGTGTGGGATGGTCGGGAAGTACCATTACGCGATAATCGTCACCGCAACCTTCAAGATAAGAAAGAACAGGCGCAAGAATCTCTGCATCGATTTTTTCGATGGCGAGCACCTTGTTCTCAATTTCAGCTCTGTGGCCGCATTCATCGGGTGCTTCTACGTGAATGTAAACGTAGTCGCAACCGTCGGCAAACGCTTTGATAGCCGCTTCGGCTTTACCGCGGTAATTGGTGTGCACGTTGCCGGTAGCTCCTTCTACGTCGATGGATTTCATACCTGCACAAATACCAATGCCCTTAATGAGGTCAACCGCCGAGATAACAGCAGCATCAAGTCCCCATTTTTTTTTGAAGTTAGGGAGCTGCGGCTTTTTGCCGGGACTCCAAAGCCACACCGAGTTTGCGGGCTTGAGACCACGTGCACGTCTTGCCTCGTTGATGGGATGATGGTTGAGAATATCATAGCTTTGACGCATGAGCTCATAGAATTCTGCGCCGCCGTTTTCACACGAAGGGAGATAGTCCTTGATCTTTTTACCAAGAATATCGTGAGGGCGCATAAAGGGATATTTATCGTCGCCGTTCTTCCAAAGCAGGCAATGACGGTAGCTCACACCCGTATAAAAGTGGCGGTTCTCGTTGCCAAGCTCGGCTTCAAGGGCTTTGATGAGCTCGTCTGCCTCGGCAGTGGTGATTTCATCGGCACTGTGGTCGAGGATGATCTTATCGTCATAGTCGCCCTCATCGGTAAGGGTTACTACGTTGCAGCGGTAAGCAGTCTCGTCGGGCTGCATATCAAGCCCCATGCTCATTGCCTCAAGAGGAGAGCGCCCCTTGGAGTAAACCTTGGGGTCAAACGAAAGGATTGCCATATTTGCCGTGTCACTTTCGGGAACCATTCCAACGGGAACGTTAGAAACCGTGCCAACAAGCGATTTTTTGGCAAGCGCGTCCATGGTGGGCTTGTTTGCCGCCTGCATGGGCGTTTTGTTTGCGAGTTGTTCAATTTTTACATCCGCCATACCGTCGGGGATCAATACAAGATACTTCATGATGGAAAAAGTCCTTTCGCAAAAAAATCATATTTATTATACCACAAAAAAGCCCTGAGTGCAATAACCTATATTATATTTTCTCAAAAATATTATATAAAAATCACCTATGGCAGATAGGATTTTCTATTTGGAATTGACAACGCGCCACTTGTGTGCTATAATATTGCTTGCAAAACAAGTCTACCCAAAGAGGAGTTAGAGATGAACGAACAACCCAAATCTCCCAATCAAGAATTGCAAAACCTTCAAAAACAAAATCAGAAAATGCGCAAAAAGCTGATCGTGGCCCTTGCTGTTATCCTTGGTGTGGTTGCCGTGCTGACGGCGGTGCTTTTGATTGTAAAAGCCTGCCAAGAAAAGGATGAAAAGCCATTTGAATTGCCCGATGGCTATTTTTATCCCACGTACCAAGGCGATATATTCGAATACGGAGACTACCTTGATAAACGCCCCGACGTGATTCTTTACTGTGAAGACCCCGACGGGCTCGGCCACACGACCGAGATCAACGACGACCCGAATAAGTCCTTTGCGCCCGAGGTGCTTTTCCTGCGCGACTTTTTGGAGATCATGATGCATGCAGACGTCAATGCATATAACAATTGTTTTAATGAGATTTACTACAAAAAACACCAAAAACAAGCCGCGTTCTCGCAACAGATGATCTACGAGGCAGAAATCCGCTTTGCCGTCGAGGAGACTGCCGCAAACGGCACAAAGACGTCTACATACTATCTTTTCTACAAGCTTTACCAAAATGACGGTTCCTTGCGCCGCGACGTTGGCAGTGATGCCGTCGTGCCCATGCGCATTGTTCTGCGCACTACGCCCGATGGAAAAATCTCCATTAGTGAATGGCAAACAACAAGAACAAACTAATCAAAAACAAGGAAAAAAATCATGCAACAGTTTACAATTGGTGAAATGCAAGAGATGCAAAAAGCTCTGCAAGAAAAATACAAACACAAATGGGAGCCAATCTGCCCCGAAATCGGTCAAAACAAGCTGCTTTGGATGATCGGTGAGATCGGTGAAGTGATTGACATCGTCAAGAAAAACGGCGGCGAGGTGGCTTGCAGCGATGCAGAAATTCGCAAAGATTTAATCGAAGAAATGGCAGACGTGCTGATGTATTTTAACGATGTAATGCTTTGCTACGGTATCACCGAAGAAGAACTCAAAAAGGCATATACCGAAAAGTTCCAAAGGAATATGACACGGTGGTAATATGAAATACGATTATGATTTTTGGAAAGCGGTAGATACGCTTGCATCTTCTGGCAAAATTGTGATTGACAGACCAAAGGGCAGTGCTCATCCGAGATTTCCGAATATAAAATATGAGGTCGATTACGGCTATATAGAAAACACCTCATCAATGGACGGCGGCGGTATTGACGTTTGGATCGGCTCGTTAGCTGATAAAAAAGTCAACGCCATCATTTGCACTGTTGACTTGATGAAAAAAGACTCCGAAATCAAGCTTCTTATCGGTTGCACCGAGGAAGAAATAACTACCGTGTATGAGTTTCATAACGATAGTGAGTTTATGAAGGGAATATTGATACGCAGAGGATAAAACAATGTCAGATATACTTTTCAAAACAGACGATTATGTTTTTTCGTACCGTGTCGGTGGACTTTTGATTCACAATGGCAAGGTACTTATGCAAAAGCTTGTCGGTGAGGACGGCTATGCCTTTATCGGCGGTCACGTTGCATTTGGTGAAACGACCGCAGAAACGATAGTAAGAGAATTTAAGGAAGAGATCGGCGCTGACATAAAGGTTGAAAGACTCTTTATGGTGAATGAGAATTTCTTTCCGTGGGGTACTCGTCCTTGTCAGCAGATAAACCTTTACTATTTGGTTTCCTTGAAGGACGAAACCCAGATACCGCTTGATAGAAATTTCAAAGCACTCGACGAGCTTGGCAACGAGCGTATCGAGCTGAATATGTGTTGGATACCGCTTGAAGATATACCTAACAAGAGCATATATCCCCCACAAGCGAAGGAGTACATTATGAATCTGCCTGATGAGATCGTGTACTTTGTTTATAAGGAGTAAAACTATGATTATAAAGTGCGTATGGGAACATAACGGCAACGACACGTTGCTTTATGCGATAGATTATATCGGTGCATATACCCGTGGAGAAAACCTCGAAATTGCAAAAGCAAAGATGCCCGGAGAGATTCTTTCGTATCTCAAATGGTCAGGCAAAGATGCAAACGACAACATAGAAGTAATTATCGTACAAGAAAAAGAATCAGATCTGACAATCAAAGATGCTGATTCCGACGTACT
>JAZRKS010000166.1:0-2732 GCA_045646445.1 Eubacteriales bacterium
ATATTACTTTATATTAATTGTAAAAAATATTTAACAAAATTAGGTCTTTCGTTTTGAGGGGAATTGTGTTATAATGACAAATGTCAAATTCAATCTTTGTTCCGGAGGTTACAGATGGCAGATTTGAAGATGCTTGCAATCGACCTTGGCGCTTCCAGCGGACGCGGAATCGTCGGCTCTTTTGACGGCCAAAAGCTCTCTCTTAAGGAAATTCACCGCTTTTCCAACGATCCCGTCATTCTGAATGGCAGAATGTACTGGGATATTCTTCGCATCTTTCACGAAATTAAGCAATCTATTGCAAAAACTCTGTTGGATGGCGACGCCATCACTTCGATCGGTATAGACACATGGGGTGTAGACTACGCACTGCTGGATGAAAACGGCAAAATGCTCTCCAACCCCTACCACTATCGGGATGCCCGCACTGAGGGGATCGTGTCTTATGTCGGTCGCTTTTTTAATTCTTCTGAATTATATGCCAAAACGGGCATTCAGTGCATGAATTTCAATACCGTTTTCCAACTCGCCGCCGATTTGCGCGACGATCTCAAAATGGTAGAAAATGCATCGCATATGCTTAACATTCCCGATCTTCTTAACTATTTTCTCACGGGGAACATGGCAAACGAATATACCATTCTTTCCACGGGTGCACTCCTCGATGCCAAGAAACGTGATTACGCAAAGGATATTATCGCAAAGGCAGGCATTCCGCAACGACTGTTTGGCGATATCGTTGCTCCCGGCACGTCGATGGGCAAGCTTTTGCCGCAAGTGCAGAGCGAGGTAGGAAAGACGGATGCCGAGGTGCTCACCGTTGCCTCGCACGATACGGCAAGCGCCGTTATCGCCGTTCCCACACAGGAGAAAGAATTCCTCTTTATCAGTAGCGGCACGTGGTCGCTGATGGGCACCGAGTTGGATGCTCCCAAGATCAACGCCGAAACCGAAAAATATAACTTTACCAACGAGGGCGGTGTCAATAATACCATCCGTTTCCTCAAAAACATTATGGGACTGTGGCTCATTCAGGAGTCTCGTCGCCAATGGAGACGCGAGGGTAAGGAATACAGCTTTGCCGAGCTTGAATCTCTTGCAAAGGAAGCAAAACCCTTTAGATGCTTTATCGATCCCGACGATCCCACCTTCGTTGCCCCCGGCGATTTGCCCACACGTGTGCGCGAATTTTGCCAAAAAACGGGGCAGTACGTGCCCCAAACGGTAGGCGAGATCGTACGTTGCATCTATGAAAGCTTGGCAATGAAATACCGCTATACTGCAGAGACTATCAGTAAACTAACGGGCATTTCTCCGCGCGTTATCCACGTTGTTGGCGGCGGAACCAAGGACGGTTTCCTCTCGCAAATGACCGCAGATGCCTGCAATCTTCCCGTGTGCGCAGGCCCCGAGGAGGCAACCGCCATTGGTAACCTTTTGGTGCAGCTGATGGCTGTGGGGGAAGCAAAGAACCTCTCGGATGCCCGTGCAATCGTGGCAGCATCCTTTGCCCCCAAGCATTACACGCCCGAAAACACCGCCGCGTGGGATGCCGCATATCAAACCTTTTGTACTCTTTACTGACGAAAAATCACCTGTCAGCGCGGCAGTCGTGCCGTGAATTGGGGAAATATATGTAAAAAATAAAAATAACGGAGGCTTACTATGAAGGACAATCAATTTGGAGAGCTTTGTGTAATTGGAATGAAGGGCTGTGAAGCATTTACCGATCAGGTAGATTACTATCTGCGTGACTGGCGCAGACACGGCGACAACGACAAAACCTTTTTGGCCAAGGCCGATTGCCCGCGCTTTGGCTCGGGTGAAGCAAAGGGAATGCTTCACGATTCCATGCGCGGTAAGGATGTTTACATCATCTGCGATACGTTCAATTACGGTGTAACCTACAAGATGTACGGTATGACTGTTCCGATGAGTCCTGATGATCACTATGCAGACCTCAAGCGCATTATTGCCGCAATTGAAGGCAAGGCAAGAAGATTGACCGTTATTATGCCCATGCTTTATGAAGGCAGACAGCATAAGAGAAGTGGCCGCGAATCTCTTGACTGCGCTCTGATGCTGCAAGAGCTCGTAGGAATGGGTGTTTCCAACATTCTCACCTTCGATGCACACGATTCCCGTATCAACAATGCAATTCCGCTCTCCGGCTTTGATAACGTTCGTCCCGCATACCAAATGATCAAGGCACTTGTCCGCGCCGTTCCCGACGTAAAGATCGACAAGGACAACCTGGTTATTATCTCTCCCGACGAGGGAGCAATGTCCCGTTGCATGTACTATAGCTCCGTCCTCGGTCTCGATATCGGTATGTTCTATAAGAGAAGAAACTACTCCGTTGTTGTCAACGGTCGCAACCCCATTGAGGCACACGAGTACCTCGGTCGTGATTTGCACGGCAAGGATGCAGTTGTAGTTGACGATATGATCGCTTCCGGCGAATCGATGATCGACGTTTGCCGTCAGCTCAAGGAAAAGGGCGCTAACCGCGTATTCTGCTTTGCAACCTTTGGTCTGTTTACCGAGGGCTTTGATAAGTTCGACCAAGCCGCAAAAGAAGGCGTGTTCGACCGCATCTTTACTACCAACCTCATCTACCGTCGTCCGGAATTGGCTGATAAGGAGTGGTACACCGAGGTTAATATGTGCAAATACGTAGCATACCTCATCGATACCCTTAACAACGATGCAACCATCAGCACGCTGCTCAA
>JAZRKS010000167.1:0-1841 GCA_045646445.1 Eubacteriales bacterium
ACTGCCTCTTCCTTGGTCTTGTGGCCCTCTGCTACGAGGTCTACAGCGATTTGCAGAGCTGCGGGAGCGGTTCTCTTACCGTTACGGGTTTGGAGCATATAGAGCTTTTCATTTTCAATGGTGAACTCCATATCCTGCATATCGTGATAGTGGTTTTCAAGGATCTCGCAAACGTTCTTGAATTGCTCGAACGCTGCGGGGAACTTGTTAGCCATTTCTGCAATGGGCATAGGAGTACGCACGCCTGCAACAACGTCTTCACCTTGAGCGTTGGTCAGGAACTCGCCCATCAGCTTCTTTTCGCCGGTTGCGGGGTCACGGGTGAATGCAACACCGGTGCCGCAGTTTTCGCCCATGTTACCAAATGCCATTGCCTGTACGTTTACAGCGGTACCCCAAGAGTAGGGAATGTCGTTGTCACGACGGTAAACGTTTGCACGGGGGTTATCCCAAGAACGGAATACTGCCTTTACAGCGCCGATGAGCTGAACCTTAGGATCACTCGGGAAATCTTCGCCGATCTTTGCCTTGTATTCTGCCTTGAACTGGTTAGCCAGCTCCTTGAGGTCTTCAGCGGTGAGCTCAACGTCGAGCTTAACGCCCTTTTCTTCCTTCATCTTGTCGATGAGTTCTTCAAAGTACTTCTTACCAACTTCCATAACGACGTCGGAGTACATTTGGATAAATCTACGGTAGCAGTCGTAAGCCCAACGAGCATTGCCGGACTTCTTTGCCATAACCTCAACTACCTCTTCGTTAAGACCGAGGTTGAGGATAGTGTCCATCATACCGGGCATGGATGCACGTGCACCGGAACGAACGGAAACGAGAAGAGGGTTCTCAAGGTCACCGAACTTCTTGCCGGTGATGCCTTCCATCTTCTCAATGTAGGTCATGATCTCAGCCATGATACCATCATTGTTTTGACGGCCGTCTTCATAGTATTGTGTGCAGGCTTCGGTGGAGATGGTGAAACCTTGAGGTACGGGGAGACCGATGTTGGTCATTTCTGCAAGGTTTGCACCCTTACCGCCGAGGATTTCACGCATGCTTGCGTTGCCTTCGGAAAACAGATAGCAATATTTCTTTGCCATTTTCAAATTCCTCCAATTTTTATATTAATTTTTCTTTTTGACACACTGAATGAGAGCTCCGGACGGCATATCCGAGCCCTCTTGTTTCAAATTGACAATCTATTATATCACATCTTTGCCGATTTTTCCATAGTTTTTTGAATGTTTTTGACTATTAATAGTAGGTTTTTTGTAAACATTTTGTGAACAGACGGACTTTTGGATAAAATTTGTTTGACAGTTGCCCTTTTGTATTGTATAATGTTTGCGATAGAAAAAATTGCGGCGGACTCCCACGGAGTCGGGCGCCCTTTTGCGTTTTTTGATATAAAATGCGGAAATGTGAGGTTTGATATGGCGGATATTTTTGATTTATTCAAGCAGATTGCAAAAAAAGAGGAAGCTCCCACCACCCCCATCGCGTGGATCGTGGTAGGCCTTGGCAACCCCGGAAAGAAATACTTTAACACCCGTCACAACGCGGGCTTTTTGTGCTTGGATTATATTGCTCAAAAGGAGAATATTCGCATTGACCGCTCCAAGTTCCATTCCCTTTGCGGTGAGGGACAAATTGCAGGTCAGCGCGTCCTTTTGATGCAACCGCAAACCTTTATGAACGCTTCGGGTACGGCGGTTCGCGAGGCGGCGGATTTTTATAAAATCGATCCCTCTCACATCATTGTTCTTTCGGATGACATTACGCAAAAGCCCGGCAAGCTTCGCGTACGTCAAAAAGGAAGCGCGGGCGGTCATAACGGACTTAAGGAC
>JAZRKS010000168.1:0-2462 GCA_045646445.1 Eubacteriales bacterium
CGATCTCGTTGGTAGAACCGTATCGATTTTTGATGGCGCGAATGATCCGATAGGCTTGTTGGCGTTCGCCTTCAAAATACAGAACCGCGTCCACCATGTGTTCCAGTACCTTCGGACCTGCAATGCTGCCTTCCTTGTTGACGTGTCCAACCATAATCACCGAAATGCCGTCGGACTTTGCCTTGTTGATAAAGGAAAGCGCGGTCTCCTTGACCTGCGTAGTGCTACCCGGTGCGGAGTTGACAGATGCGGAATAGATGGTTTGTATCGAGTCGACGATAATAACGTCGGGCTTGATTTTGTCAACCTCTTTGAGGATGCTTTCAATATTCGATTCGGTCAAAATAAAGAGCGATTGACCTACTACTCCCAGACGCTTTGCGCGGAGCTTGAGCTGACCGCCCGACTCCTCGCCCGAAACGTAGAGCACGCGGCGGCTCTCGCCAAGAGCATCGCAAATTTGCATCAAGAGGGTGGATTTACCAATGCCGGGCTCGCCCGAAAGAAGCACAACAGAGCCGTGCACAAGTCCGCCGCCAAGCACGCGGTCAAGCTCACCAAGTCCGGTTGTGCGGCGCATATAATCGGGAATTTCCAAATCGGTAAAGCCAACGGCGTGATTGTCACCGAGAGAGGGAATCATACTCACGCGTTTGGGGGCGTTTGCTGTGGGGGCAATCTCTTGCACGTCCTCAACAAAGGCGTTCCAAGCACCGCAAGCGGGGCATTTACCAAGCCATTTGGCGCTCTTATATTCACATTCCGAGCAGATGTAAAACGTTTTCAGTCCTTTCATTTCGTCACCGGGACCTTTCTTTTATACTTACATCCATTATACCGCATCCAAACAGATTTTGCAAGAGGTTTTACACGATTCCGCGTAAAATTCCCATGCAAAGTGTTAGTGCCAGCTGTTGGCGGTAGCTTTCACTCCCCAAAAGTGCCGCTTCCTCTGGTGAGGAAAGAAATCCGCACTCCACAAGCACGGCAGGGCACTCGAGATGGTGCAACAGATAAATACTGCTGCCGCTCCGCTTTACGGGGCGGTCATTTTCGGGTTGCAAAAGCTCTTGAGTGGTCGAATGAATGGTTTTGGCTATCTCAAAAGAAGCGTCATTGTTCTCCGAATACCACACCTGCACTCCTTGACACGATGGATGCGGATAGGTGTTCATATGCAAGCTGACAAATAGGGCATCGGGCGCATCAGCGGCAATTTTGAGGCGTGCTGACATATCCAGCATCTTTTTGCGACCGTGAAAATCCACGTTTCTGTCATACAAAAGTGTGTCGGTGTCACGTGTTAAAATCACGTTCACACCATTTGCCACAAGAATATCGCGCATTGTTAGTGCAAGAGCGAGGTTGAGGTCTTTTTCAAGCAGACCGTCAGCACTTGAAGCGCCGCCATCCTCACCGCCGTGTCCTGCATCCAAAATAACGGTTTTGTAAAGGGAAGAGGGGGTTCTATTCACAACGTCGAGCTCACTTTTGCGACGCGTTTTTTCGGCAACGCCAAAAAGAATTGCCATCAGAATGCTCAAAAAAAGCAAAAATGCCAAAAAGCGCAAAGAGAATACAGGCTTTTTCAATTCATTTTTTCTCCATTCACTTGAATTTGCACAGCATTTTATGCATAAAAAACGAAGAATATTCATTTTTGGTGTTGACATTTAAAAAATATATTGTATAATAATATAAGATGGGTTATTATGTGGTATTGTGCCCTTTAGGATGAAAAGTGCCCAAAATGTTAGAAAGGAATTGCAAGCAATGGCAGCAATTACAAGAAAAGAAGCAAGAGCCGAGGTTTTTAACCTGCTTTTTGAAACGGAATTTCACACCGACGCATCCCCCGAGGAAATTTACGCGCTCTCGCAAGAGAACCGCGAGTTCGTTGAGGATGCTTACATCCGCCGCGTATATTTCGGCGTAAGAGAACACCTTGAGGAAATTGACGAAATTATGGCGCGCCATGCCAACGGTTGGAAGCCGAGCCGTATCACCCCCGTATCTCGCAGTGCGATCCGTCTTTGCATCTATGAGATGAAATACATGGACGATATTCCTTCGGCGGTTTCTATCAACGAGGCGATCGAGCTTGTCAAAGCACATGACGATCCCAAAATGCGCACCTTTGTAAACGGTGTTTTGCACGGTGCAAAAACAGAATTGGAAGAAGCGGCACAATGACCGAATGCTTTGTAGGCATCGATACCAGTAACTATACCACCTCGGCGGCGATTTGTACCAAGGAAGGTCAAGTTGTTGCCAACCTTAAACTTCCGCTCCCCGTAAAGGCAGGCGAGTGTGGGCTTCGTCAAAGTGATGCGGTTTTTGCACACGTTAAAAATCTGCCCTCACTGATGCAAAGTCTTGCAAGAGAGCTCACGGGATTCGAACCCGTTGCCATCGGCGTATCTGCTACACCAAGACCGCAAGAGGAAGTCGGAGGCCAAGCG
>JAZRKS010000169.1:0-6209 GCA_045646445.1 Eubacteriales bacterium
CCTTATTTTGAGATAACCAATATAAAAACCCACGCGCGGAAATATCCGCGCGAGGGGTGGTCTTTTATGAATTGCAAATTATGCTTTCCAGTTTTTGATGTTGTACCAGTTGATGCCATCGAAGATGGGCTTCAGCTCGGCAGCATCCTTGGACGAGTTGTTGAGGTATACGGGAATTTGACCGATGTTTGCTTTTGCGTGAACGGTCTTGCCGCCCTCGATAACTTCGCCTGTAAGCAGGTCAATCCACTCGCCTGCAGGCAGGTAAACGTCGCGCTCAAAGGTGTTCTCGGTGAGAATGGGCGCTACGAGCAAGCCCTCACCAAGCAGGAATTCATCCTCTACGTTGTAAACGTTTGCATCGTTCATGTAGTTAAGAACGAGGTGACGTACGGGAGGCATACCTGTGTCACACGCGATCTTGGAATACTTTTGCATGTAAGGAATGAGCTCGGTGTGGAGGCGTGTGTAGTTGCGGTAGATCTGTTGTGCATCCTCGGTCATCTCGTAAGCGTGACGAACGTCGCCGTGGGTTTGCATTTGGGTCATAAAGGTGGTGAACTCGAGGCCACGTACGAATACAGCGGATTCCTTCTCCTTGCCGATCTTGTGGTAATCGGTGCGGTAGTAAGCATAGCCGGACATATCGAAGGACATGTAAGGCAGACCCGACAGACCGCAGTTAACGGTTGCAAAGAGTTGGTCGTCAAGCTTGACGTAGTCGCGGGATTGGTCGCCCGACCACATGTAAGGGTTACGTTGAGAGCCGATGCCGCCGCCGCGTACAAAGACCATAAAGCCATCCTTCAGTCCCTTTTGTGCCTTGAGCTCGATCATCTTCTTATAGAATGCGGAAATGAAATATACGGGGTATGCGTGGTGTTCGGTGCCGGGTGTGAAGAACTCGGGTCTCTTCCACTTATAGTGGGTCTTGGTAATACCGATCTGCTTTTCGCCTTCGGGCATAACCTCGCAGAAGTCGATCTTAACGCCATCCATACCCATTTCGATCATCTCGCCCCAAATCTTGCCAAAGTACCAGTCGGTAGCTTCTTCGTTGGTGATGTCGAGATAGTCGCAGGTCTTAATGTCGGCAGAACCGCGAACAACGTCGGGGTTGTCGCCGGTGCCAAGGATCCACGGGATGCCTGTGGTGTTCTCGCGAACGGTGATAGTGCCATCGGCGTTGGTAACCTCTACGTCGGCGTGAACGCGGTATTCGTCCTTGTAGCCGATGTTGGAAGTGTAAATGCCGCCTACGCGAATGTAAACCATTGCGCGCATACCGTGAGCGTGCAACCACTCGATGGACTTGCGAAGGTCTTCTTTGTCGGCACGGCTTGCATCGGTATCGTTAAAGCACTCTGCCCACTCGCGTGCTTCCATGCTCGCTGCCTCGGGCTTCATATCTGCATTGATGTAGTTGGTCATAATGGTCTTGCAGCTGCTGCCGCCGGGATTGCCCTTGGGGCCGCTGTTCATTACGGCACCTGCATCGTTGCGAACGTACTTGCGAACAAAGGAGCCGTCCTCTTTTTGTGCAAAGAAGATCTTTTCTGCGGCGCGTGCATCTGCATCGAGACCGGAGATCAAAACGTATTCGTCGCCAACCTTTGCATAAAGATTTTGCCAGTTTTCAACCTCTTCGATGGTTGCCCACTTGTAGTCCTTTTCAAACCAACGGAAATCGGGGGTGTAACGGCAAAGGTGCATGCCCTGCATCCAAGGAGTAGGCATATATGCGTGACCTGCAAGCTCGGTGTAGCCGCGCAGAACGTCTGCCATGCTGCCCGTGGGATAGAAGTAGCAATCGATTTCACTCTCGTGAACAGAATAGAACCATTCGTTCTCAACTGCCTTGCCGAAGTCAACGTTAGCAGCCTCGTTGCGGTTGAAGAACATACCGCCGCCGCGAGTGGTCAGGAAGGTGGGAATAACAACGTAGGTCGTGCCCGAGTTGTTCCAACCGTCACAGGTGCGCAGCTCAAATGCGCTGCCTCTCTTGTTGAGCGCATCAAGACGCTCACCGCCACCGTAAATAGCTTCGCCCTCGTTAAGAGTACCCTTAACGATCGTTCTCTTACCAACGTAAGCGATGTCGGTCAGCTCGGTGATCACCTTGCCCTCGGGAGTGCAGAATTGCAGGGAGAATTCCTTGCCCAAAGACAGAACTGCCTTGGTTCCCTTCTTTTCGGTGAGGGTTACCGCGTTTTTATTTGCAACGATGGTGAGCTTTTGTGCTTTGCCCTTCAGTTGTTCGTTCATAAATTGAGCGAGCATTTGGCAAGCGCCCATATCGTCAAATTTGCCATTCTGACTGCTTTGCAATCTCCAACCGTGAATGCCCTCAAAAGACAAACGGAAAGAAATGCCTGCGGCATTGACAAATGTCAACGCCTTTGCGGACGTTTTTACATCCTTTACAGCCGCGCCGCGACTAACCTTGATATCGGTTTTGCAGGGTGCTTTTTTCATAATTGCAGTTTCCTTTTTTGCTTGATGAATTTCCTCAAAAAGAGGATGCCAAGGGATAAATATCCTTGCCCACATTGTACCATAATTTTGCGTTTTTGTCAATCATCTAGCAAGATTTTGTTATATTTTATATAACTTTAACATACGTACAAAAAGTAAAAGTGCCGTTGGCAAAAGCCAACGGCACTCGCTTGTTTGTAATTTGTTAATTCGCTATACCGGAGTGCTCGATACCTTGTACCAAGAAGTTTTGGCAGAAAGCATAGAGAATAACCAGAGGCGCAATAATCATAAGACCGCAAGTGTTACGAATTGCTGTCTCGTAAAGCGTTTGTCCCGCATAGCCAAGCTTCAAGGACGGAGGAACCTTGCCTACCAAGTCAACAAGAAGCGTGTTGGAAGCAGTTGTTTCGATGATCTTACCAACGTAGAAGTCATCGGTCCACTGCCAGCAGAATGCAAACAGGAATACGGTTACCATCATGGGGATGGAAAGAGGCAGAATGATTTGAACAAAGGTGCGGAAGGTGCCGCAACCGTCCATGTAAGCGGATTCTTCAAGCTCATCGGGAATTCCACGGAAGAACTGACGGAGCAAGAAAATATACAAACCGTTCTTAAATGCCAAACCGGTAGCAGAAAGCAGAATCAAGGGCAGATAGGTTTTTGCAATGTTAACACCGGTCTGCTTGAACTGCATTACGATATCGTCGCCGTATTCGTCAACGCCAATAACGATCTCCTTAGGCAGAATGTCCAACTTGCCAAAGAACTCGGCAACGCCCTCGCCCAGCTCCATCACGTTCCAATCGAAGATCTGAATTCCGCCGCCCTTAAGAAGACGTACGATGCCCAGAATATCAAAGTTACGGAACTCGAGATACATGGAGTGCTGCAGGGTTTGGTGAGGAATGATCATGGTGATCATAACCAAAACGAAGATGAGATTGCGGCCGCGGAATTTGAATTTTGCAAATCCGTATCCGATCAAGCTACAAATCAGCATTTGGATAACTGCTGCGGAGAAAGAAAGGATAAAGGTGTTTCCGAGTGCTTCAAAGTAGGCAAGTTCCTTTATGATCGCCTCGTAAATATCGAGGGAGAGATGCTTGGGAATCAAGCGTACGGTTACGTCGATAAAGTCCTCGGGAGCCATAATCGAGCTGGTGATCTTACTGACAAACGGGAAGATAACGATGTAGGAGATACCTACCATCAAAACCAGACGGAAAATAGCAATTGCAACCTTTTGCAGGAAGTAGAAGGAGAGAAACTTTGCCTTCAATCTTTCTTTAAGCGGTGTGCGGTCAAACTCTACGCGAATCTTATTTTTTGTTTCGCGCTTGACTGCGGGCTTATTTTCGGTATTTTGTGCGTTCATTGTTTTCTCCTCCTTTCTTAATCGTTCTTACGTTGATAGAATACGAAACCGGACATAACAGCGGCAATCAGGGCAACGATCAAACCAACAATCACAAAGTAGATCCATGCCATTGCGGTACTCATTTCCTGCTCTTCACTGTATACCTTTTGTACGTATACCATAACGGGGTTGCTTTCGGTGGTAAAGGAGTCGATGATAGTATAAATACCGTTTACCAAAATCATCGGGCTGATCATGGGCAGGGTGATCTTCCAGAAGGTCTCCCAAGCGGTAGCACCGTCGATCTTACAGGACTCGTAAATAGCCGGAGAGATGGACTGCAGTGCTGCCAAGAAGATCAGCATTTGTACACCGGAGCGGTTAACAATATCAAAGATGTTGTTAACCATATCTGTAACGATTTTAACCAAGTCGGTACCAACCTTCATGTTGGAGAACAGAAGTGCCAGGTCGTCGGCAGATACCAAAGCATCTTGCGATTTACCCGAACCGTCGTCAATACCCTCGCCGCTTTCCATGTAGTCGGTCAGCACGTCAAGAGCAGAGATGCTTTCCATAATACCGGTGGAAAGAACAACAGGGATGAAGAATATGGAACGGAAAACTGCTCTACCAACCATTTTGGTGTTGAGCATGATTGCCATAAAGAGCGAGAAGATCAAAATGGCGGGAATATCGATCGCCAAGCTTCCCAAGCCCTTAAGCAGGACCTGGGTAAACTCGGGGTCAACCTGAATGGCGTCACTGTAGTTTTGGAAGCCTACAGGAACGATGCTATATGCACCTTCTTTACCGAACACGATTTGGGAAAAGCTGATTTGCAGAGATTGCCAAACCATGGGAAGGTAGATAAGTGCAAAGCCGATCAGGAACGGGAGAACGAAGAACCAACCTGCACGTGCCTTGCGGCGGTCGAGGGAGGCAATCTTTCGGCGGCGCGTCTTAGGCGCACTCAACTTTACATCATTTGTCATAACGCATTGCCCTCCTCTCAATCATTGTAGGTGATAACAACGTATCCACCGCTGGGAACAGTATACAGCGTGCCGTTGTAGGTGACGCGAACTGCATAGCTGTTGTAGTTCAGAATAATGGTCTTATAAGCCGTCTTTTCAAAGGTTTCGGCATTACGGTCGCCGTAGGTTACTGCAACAACGCGATTGTTGTTCTTGGTTTCAACCTCAACAACCTCTTCTTCCTCTTCCTCGGTGCTTTCTACTTCACCCAAAATATACTCTTTGGTAAGAGTTTCTACGGGACAAGCTGCAAGCAGATCTTGATGGATCTTAGGCAGGTTAACAGTTTTGACCTTGCCGATGTTATTATCGTTTGCAAAATCAGTAAAGAACTGACCGCCATCCTTGTAGTATTCGTAGTAAAGTCCACCCTCTTGGAAGTTCAGGTCGAAATATTCTTCAACCGAAGCCTCAATGGGATCGAAGAAGTACAGATCACTTTCACTGTTCAAGTAATCCTTGCCGGGGGTAACGGTGTAAAGATCACAACCTGCAACAATGCTATCAATGTAGTTTTCTACGTTTTGAATGCGTGCTTCACAGTCGGCAACCAAAATTGCTCTGATATCTTCCTTGTTGTTGTAAACGGGAGTGGTTTTGATCAGCTCGAGAGCTGCTGCCATCTCTTCAACAATACCTTCGGTTCTTGCTTTGATCTCCTTGAGATCAATAGAGCTTTGTGCCAAGAAGGTTGCAACCTTGCGCAGCTCGTTGAATTGAAGCTCAATTTGCTCAAGAGCACTCTTGTAGGCAGAGCTGTTGCTGCTATCTACCAAGGAAGCAATATAGGTGGGAATAACACCGGAACCACTACCAACGCTGGGCAACGGGTTGTTATTGTTGTTCAGACGGTGAGCAAAATAGGTCAGATCGTCGTCGTATCTAAGCTTGTTGAGGTTTGCACCGTCGCGAACGATCCAAACCTTGCCGTTGTTTACGGTAACTCTCTTAGAAATTTCCTTGTTGATTGCTTCAACTTGTGCTTCCATTTCTTGCATGGTTTGCTCTGCATTGTAAAGCAGGTTCCATGCCTCGGCAGCGGCAACTGCCTCGCTGGTGTCAAAGTTTGCTTGGATCTTATCTTGGTTTGCAACAGCGTCTTCAAGCTTATTTGCAATATCTGCTTCAAGCTCATCCAAATCCAAAATACGCTCGCCAACGAGGAACTCGTGGTTGATGATAACCTTGGTTTGAACGTCCTTGAGAACAGTGTTGAGTTGGTTGTAATACTTTGCAACGTCCTCAAGCCAGATGTCGTAACGAATGGAGTAATACTCCATCAAGAATGCATCTTCTTTCAATTCAGTGGTGTTCTGATAAGAAAGAATGAAGTA
>JAZRKS010000170.1:0-5032 GCA_045646445.1 Eubacteriales bacterium
GCCGCGGTCGAGCTTTGCTTCAATTACGATACCCTTTGCGCGACGGTCGGGATTTGCCTTGAGCTCCTTAACGTCGGCTACGAGCAATACGCTCTCAAGAAGGTCGTCAATACCCTGTCTTGTCAAAGCCGATACGGGAACGCAGATGGTATCTCCGCCCCACTCCTCGGGAACGAGACCGTATTGGGTGAGCTCTTGCTTGATTTGGTCGGGGTTAGCGGTGGGTTTATCCATTTTGTTGATAGCAACAACAATGTCGATCTCCGCTGCTTTTGCGTGGTTGATCGCCTCAATGGTTTGGGGCATAATGCCGTCGTGTGCTGCTACTACAAGGATTGGAATATCGGTTGCCATTGCACCGCGTGCACGCATTGCGGTAAACGCTGCGTGGCCGGGGGTATCAAGGAAAGTAATATCACGTCCATTGATCTTAACGCGGTAAGCACCGATGTGCTGGGTAATGCCGCCTGCCTCGCCTGCGGTTACGTTGGTGTTACGGATAGCATCGAGAATAGAGGTCTTACCGTGGTCAACGTGACCCATAACGCAAACAACGGGTGCGCGTTCTTGGAGCTGCTCATCGGTATCGACTGCGTCGTCAAACAGACGCTCCTCAATGCTGACAACTACCTCGGGGGTAGCTTCAATGCCGAACTCATCTGCTACGAGTGCGGCAGTATCAAAGTCGATAACCTGGTTGATGGTTGCCATCATACCCATCATAATCAACTTCTTAACAACCTCACCTGCTGTAACGTGGAGCTTGGATGCAAGTTGACCGACTACGATCTCCTCGGGCAGCTCAACGGAGGTGGGTTTGTAGTTAACGGGTTGTTGAACAGCAGGTGCCGAGCCCTTGCGTCCCTTATCCTTTTTGTTGTTCTTGTTACCCTTGCCAAATGCGTTTTGACCTTGCTGTGCGGCGTTGTTTTGCTTTTTGAGCTTTTGGTTGCCGCCTGCGAGGTTTTGATCGCGGTCGGATACGAAGTTATCCAAACGCTCATCATACTTGGAAAGGTCAACCGTCGAGGTATGGGTATCGATTACGCGGGGACCCTTGCGCGTTCCATCGGGATTGATGTTGGTGGATGCGCCGCGCACGATGGGTTGTGCCTTAAAGGTATCCTTGGGTGCGCTTTGTACGAAATCACCCTTATCACGGTCGAAGCCGTTACCGCCGCGTCCACCGCGGTCGTTATTCTTATTGAAGTTGCCGCGATCCTTCTTCCCTGCAAAGTCGTTGCCGCCTTGTGCGGGACGGTTGCCAAAAGGCTCGGGGCGTTTTGCACCGCCAAACGCAGGCTGACCACCCTGCGGCGCTCTTTGCTGCGGAGCGGCAGGACGAGTAGCTGCCTGTGTGGGTACTTGCTTTACGTTAATACCGGCTGCGCTGTTTTGCTGCGGACGGAAGGGATTGCCGGTGTAGGGTTGACGGGCCGCGGGACGTGCTGCGGGTGCGGCCTCCTTTGCAGGAGCGGGAGCCACGGGCGCCTTGGGCGCGGGCTTTTCTTCCTTCTTTTCTTCTGCCTTCTTCTCTGCTACGTTCTGCGGACGGAGAGTGGGGGCTTCTTCTTTTGCCTTGGGAGCGAGTGCTGCCTCTGTTTTGGGCGCAGTCTCCTTCTTCTCCACGGGCTTTTCAACCTTTTCGGGCTTTTCGACCTTTTCAGCTTTTTTAGGCGCTTCGGTCTTGGTAGCTTCTTCGGCTTTTTCAACCTTTTCGGCCTTTTCCACCTTTTTGGATTTGGAGGGAATATAGGTCACTCCATCCAAGTAGCTACCGATGTCATTGATTTGGTTTGCTTGGGTCAAGGACTCAAACAAAATATCAAATTCTACCGGTTCAAGTGCCTTTTGGGTAGTCTTTGCCTCAATTCCGTTTTGAGCAAGAAGCTCTACGAGATCCTTACTCTTCATTCCCAAATCTTTTGCAAGCTTGGTGATTTTAAATTGTTGATTGATAGTAGAAGCCATATTTCCTCCTGATTCCTCGCGCGGCCGCAGCGCCGTGCGAAATCATAAAATTTCGAATTTGACCCCGCAGAGGTCAATTCTCTTACTGATCGTTTTCTGTATTCTTTGGCAGTTTGGAAAGCACCAACTGACAAAGACTTTGGTCGGTGACGGCAAGGGCTGCAAGTCGACCGCTCTTCCCTACCGCACCCGAAAGGGTGTCTCCGTCGATATCCAGCGTGTGGAGCGGCACACCGTAAAAGGTGCAACGGTCCAAAAGACGCTTGGCGGAGTTGGGAGAGTTGTCGGCGGAACTGAACACTGCCACAACCGTTTTTTGTTTTTTGAGTGCCTCACAAACCATTGGCACGCCATAAATCAGCTTGCCTGCTTTGGCGCACAGTCCCAGTGCGAATAGCAATTCGCGGTTTTTGTCACTCTTCATTGTTTTCGAGCTCTTGCTCCATAGCATCATATACTTCCTCGGAAATGACACATTCGAGGTCGCGGTCGATTCTATGGCTCTTGCGTGCCTTCTTCAAGCACTTTACGTCACGGCAGATATATGCGCCACGTCCGGATTTTTTACCCTGGAAGTCGAGCGAAATGCCGCCCTCGGGGTCGCGTACCACACGCAAAAGCTCTGCCTTGGGTTTATGTTCATTGCATCCCACGCAGCGACGCATTGGGATCTTTTTTACCTTTTTTTCCATTTTGATCAGTCTTCGTAATCGCTGGACTTAATGTCGATCTTGCAGCCGGTGAGACGTGCGGCAAGACGTGCATTTTGTCCTTCCTTACCAATAGCAAGGGAGAGTTGATCGGGCGCTACGCGAACGCGGCAAGCTCTCTCACCAGTCATGGTAACAGAAATAACTTCTGCAGGAGCGAGTGCGTTTGCAACGTACTCTTCAATTCTTTCATCGTAGTGAACGATGTCAATCTTTTCGCCGCAGAGCTCGTTGATGATGCTGTTCAAGCGAACACCTCTGTTACCGATGCAAGCACCTACCGGCTCAACGTCCTCGTCTCTGGAGTAAACAGAGATCTTGGTGCGGGAGCCCGCCTCACGGGCAACACCTTTAACGATAACGATGCCGTCAGCGATTTCGGGAATTTCAAGCTCGAACAGGCGGCGAACCAAACCTGCATGTGCGCGGGAAAGGGTTACAACGGGGCCGCGAGCCTCTTTGTTAACTTCCATAACGAATACCTTGATCTTGTCACCAACCATAAACTCCTCACCGGGGATCTGCTCGGAGCGGAGCAGAACGGCACGGCTGGTGTCGGTTTCGAGAAGAACGTTACCGGTCTCGCGGTCAACCTTGCTAACGGTTGCGGTAATAATTTCTTCGTGCTTGTTTTCGTATGCCTCTTGCATAGCAAGACGCTCGCCCTCGCGAATACCCTGAATGATGACCGACTTTGCGGCAGCTGCACTCAGGCGGCGGAAGTTTTTGGGCTTAACCTCGGTTTCAACAAAGGAACCCAAAACGTACTTTTTGGCAATGCACTTTGCGTCAGTCAAAGAGATTTGGGTCTCGGGGTTCTCAACCACCTCAACAACCTCTTTTTGCTGATACACTCTGACGTCCTTTTTGTTGGGGTCGATCAAAATACGAACGTTGGTATTGTTGCCATATTCTTTTTTGTATGCGGAAACGAGTGCTGCCTCGATCTTTTCGATCATGTATGCGGCAGGAACGCCTCTTTCCTTTTCCAACAAATCAAGGGCAGTAAAAAATTCAGTATTCATTGCTTTGCAATCCTTTCTCTATCTATGTGCCGTTTGACGCTCGGGTCAATCAAATTGAAAACGTGTTTTAAGCGATGCAACAGAAGCGCGAGGGAACGCGATGGGCTCTTCTTTGCCCTCTACTGCGAGCAGTACGTCGCCTGCCTCGTTCAGTCCTGCGAGCTTACCAAGATAGCTCTTGGCACCGTTCAGGGGTGCATAAAGGCGAACCTCAACATCCCAATCCTCGCAAGCCTCGATTTGCCAATCCTCTTTGAGTTCTCTCTCGATACCGGGAGAGGAAACCTCAAGGTGATATGCCTCGTCGATGGGATCTGCCTCGTCCAGGAGCGGATCGATGGCGCGATGCATTTTTTCGCAATCGTCGATTGTGATGCCCTCTTCGCTATCAATGGTGATACGCAGATACATATCGGCACCAACCTTGACGTATTCAACGTCCCACAGGACGTATCCAAGCTCCTCGGCAAGCGGCTCGGCAATTAAACGAACCGCACCGACTACACCCTTCGCATTCTTTTTCATTTTATTATCCTCTTTTTCAAAAAAATCCAAAAATTAAGAGCGGGTCTTTCGTGGCCCACTCTCCATGCTTAATATTCTACCGTATGTAGTATATCACATTTTTGAGCCATTTGCAACCCTTTTTGCAAAAAAAATCTACATTTTATTCAGTTTTTTTAATAAATGAAGGCAAAAATGCTGCCAAATGCACCTCTTTTGCACAAATTTGCCCCACTTCGACACCGCTCGACGCACTTTGGCATACACTGATACCAAAGCCCCAACACGCCAGAATATTCCACTCAAAAACTTTTTTGGTGGGCGTTTAAGACCTTGGCAATGTTGGAAACAATAGTAACACAAGCCCCCGCGCGGGAGCAAACAAAAGAAAGGATGCGTGACAATGAGTGTCAAACGCGGAGATATTTATTATGCCGACTTGAGCCCTGTTGTTGGCTCGGAGCAAGGGGGACTGCGCCCTGTTCTGATTGTGCAAAATGACATCGGCAACCGATATAGCCCCACCGTGATAGCGGCGGCGATTACTTCACGAATGAGCAAAGCAAAGCTCCCCACACACATCGATATTTTTGCGGGTGAGGTAGGACTCGCAAAGGATTCTGTCATTCTCTTGGAGCAGATTCGCACCTTGGACAAAAGACGCCTGAAGGAGAAAATGGGACACCTTGACGATGCGGTGATGAACCACGTCAACACGGCAATTGCCATCAGCTTTGGCCTTGGCACCCTCGAAGAAGACCTTGCCGCACGCGCGATGATGCAACAAATCAGCTATACCCCTCACCCTGCCTCTACCATGCC
>JAZRKS010000171.1:0-3705 GCA_045646445.1 Eubacteriales bacterium
AAACCGCTGTGTAGGTGAGCGAGCGGGTTACGGGCGAAACGGTTTTATCCCACCCTTGGAAGGTGTATTTGTAATGCGCATCAACGTGCGAAAGATCACCCTTAAAAACGGGAATTTGATCGTATTCCCACTCCTCGGTGATGCGCTCGGTACCGTTTTTGATTACCCACGTGATATTGAACTTTTTGGGAGAGCAAACCGTCCAACCTTCGTAAGTAGCATCCCCCGTAACGGGAGTAATCTCGGGCGTCCAACCCGAAAACTCATAGCGGTGGTACTGTGTTTCATAGGGGAACTGACTGATGAAATTGCGCGGATCGGGTGTTACACCATAGTAGTAAGGCACGGTGTTGGATACGCCGTCTACGATCCACGTAATGTAGTAAACCTTTGGCGTTGCGTTGTAACGCGGATAGAGAGAAATGTTTTCGGTAACGCAGGAAACGTCGGCATCAACGATTTCACCGTTGGGCAAGAGGCGAATCCAACGCAACCACTCGTAGGTGTATGCAGGAGACTCTGCAAAGGGATAGGGCTCCAACACAATTCCGTTACCGTAGTCGACAGAAAGCTTTAAATAAACGCTTCCGTCAGGGTGGTAAAGCGTTACGGTTTTGAGGTTTTGAATCGAGATCTCTCGTTCGATTCTCGTGGTCAACGTCAGCTTTTCGGCATAAACGTACTGCTCGTATTTTTTCAGCACTCCGCTCTCCACTTCACTCAAAAGCTGTGCGGTGGTGGCGTCAAACGTGGGAGACTGCGGCTTTTGGCCTATCGGCTTGGGCTCCTCGGGACGGGGCGTGTTTGCAGGATCTTCGACCACTGCAGGGGGCTCTCCGGGGTCCTCAATCGGCGTGGGTGCCTTGCCGGGAACGAATTCGGGAAGCTCTACCGTGGGCTCTTTGGGCTCTGCGGGGCGCTCGGCAAAAGGAACGGCGGTTGCGGGGAAAGGCGTGTTTGCAGGGTTCCAGTCACCGTCGGGGAAATAGTGAACGTCCTCAATAACGTCGCGCAGTTTTTTGTTATCGATGCGCCAAACGCTTTCGTTTCTCTCGGAGTATTGGTCAAACGCCGTAGAGACAACGAACAAATGCCCTACAAGCTGGCGATAGTGCAGAGTTTTATCCTTTAACCCAATAAAGTTAGACACTGCCGTGTTTTCATAAAGCCCTTTCAGGGTTTTGTAAAGATCGCAGAAATTCTGTCTGAGCGCATCGTAGTTTTGCGTGTAATACGTGTATAGCGCCTTGTATTTTTCGTGCTCGGAGCTCCACTTTTTGTTGCGTAGGTCGGCATATCCCTTAAGCAAAACACGCAACTTTTCGGTAGCGTCACCTGCCAGATAGATATCGTCGGGGTTACATCCGCTTGTTGCAAGCAAGTCCTGCTTGGAGAGCACCTCGGTAACGGTTTTGCCCATAATATCGTTGTACATGCACCAACCACGGCTCTCTTTTTTGAAGACAGACTCAAACATTGCCAATTTATCAACCGCCGCCTTGTAGGCTGCCTCATAGCTCTTGTAGTCAATGTAGGCTTGCTGCTTAGCAGGGTAAGCTTCCTGCTCGGCAAAATAGGTTTGCCATTGGTTGTGCGCATCTACCAGTGCTTGGTATTGATTGTTTTCCTCTACGTAGGCGTCATACTCTGCCTTGAGGGCATCGTAAATTTCTTTTTCGATGATGTAGTTGGCGTAGTCCTCTTCCCACTTTTCATATGCATCCCATCTGTTCTGCATTTCCACAAGTGCCTCGTAAACCGAGAGCTTTTGGCGGTAGTCCTCCATTAAGAGGTGAGCGTCATAACCCTTTTGATATGCATCGTGACGAAGCGCATAGACCACCTCGCGCGGAATTTGAATTTCGCACGCGTAGTCCACCTGCATATCAAAGTCACCCGAGTAAACGCAGTTTTCGATGTGCACGGTGTAAATGCCGTCAAGGGGAACGACCTCGTAGCCCTTCCCTTCCAAATACAACTTTTGGGGAACCCAGGTAACCTCGGCACCGTTTGCGGCGTGATAAGTATAAGGAAGCAAGGTAACGTCCAAAACACCTCTGTCACCATCGTATTGTGTATCAATGCATCCGTCGGGAATTTGATCGGTATATTGAAGATTCAATTGGGATGTTTGCCAATAAAGCACCTCGCCCGCGGTGGGGGCGGTGTTGAGCAGAGTGGTGTAAAGATCGTAAGCGGAAAGCGAAACGGTGCTTTCGATATTCGGGTTGGAATAGTCAAGAGAAGGCAAAGCCCCCCCATCTGCCATTGTAGGGATCACCGCTCCGCAGAGCATTACTGCACACAGAAGAATAGACACGAGCGCAGAAGCGGCATAACCGAGTTTGGTTTTCATTCGGTACCTCCATGCAAAAATTGATGTGTTACTTTGTTTATAGTTATTTTGTTTATTATACTATATTTTTCGACAAAAGTCAAGTATTTTGCCCATTGTGGAAAAGCTTGGCAATACTTTTGTTACACCCTCCCCTATTTGTTTCTATCATTTCGTTGTTTGTGAACAAATTGTAAATCCGAAAGATTTTTAATAAAATCACTTGACAGCATCAAATATTTGTGGTATTATATAATCACAATCATCCCGACAGCGTCGGAAGAAAGGAGATTATAAAAATGATTGTTTTATTTGTACTCGCCATTATTCTTTTTGTTGCCGCAGTGGTTGCTATCTTCTCTGCAAAAAAGATGAGCAAACCGCTCCTGCGCGGACTGCTCCCCACCGCTCTTTTGGTGTTTAGCGTACTACTTGCAGTTGCAAGCTGCATTCGTACCGTTCCCACGGGACACACCGGCATTGTTACCACCTTTGGTAAGGTTGAGGACGTTACCTACGAGGCAGGCGTGCACTTCTGTGCTCCTTGGCAAGAGGTTGTAAACATGGATAACAGAAACCAAAAGGCTTCCGTTCCCCTCTCCTGCTTCTCCTCCGATATTCAAGAGGTTAGCGTAACCTACACCATCAACTATCAAATTTCCAAGAGCAATGCACAAACCATCTATAAGGAAATTGGCATTGGCTACTATGACGTTATCATTGCTCCCCGTATTCAGGAAGCCGTTAAGAGTGAATTTGCCAAATATACCGCAGAGGAGCTGCTCAATATGCGCTCCAAGCTCTCGGGCGACATTCGTACCCTTTTGACCGAGCAGCTTGCCGCTTACAACGTAGTGGTTGTTGTCGCTTCTATTGAGGACCTCGACTTCTCCGACACCTTTACCGATGCCGTTGAGGCAAAGCAGGTAGCCGAGCAAAAGAGCAAGCAGGCAAAAATTGAGCAAGAGCAAAAGAATATGGAAGCTGCTGCTGCCGCAGAGCGCGCACAGATCGAAGCCGAGGCAGAGGCTGCCGTTGCAAAGATTGCCGCTGAAGCAGAACTTGAAGTTGTTAAGATTCAAGCAGATGCTGCCGAATACGCAGGTCAAAAGGATGCAGCCGTTATCGGTCAGGTTCGCGACATCCTCGCAAAAGACCCTGAAAACCTCGACAATGACGATTTCCACACCTTGATGCTGTACTACTACATCCTGCAATGGGACGGCACCCTTCCCGAGACGTATTTCAGCAATAGCGATTTTTATAGCTTCCTTGCAGCACTCGGCACGGGCGCAGTCGGCGGAACAACTCCTCCCACAGAAAACGACACACCCCGCCAGTACGTCGTATCGTAGAGAAGGCGAGCTGTG
>JAZRKS010000172.1:0-8384 GCA_045646445.1 Eubacteriales bacterium
GTGGAGGTTCAAGTCCTCTTACCCGCACCAATAAAAAAGTCACTTTCGTTTAGCAACAAAAGTGACTTTTTTATTTCTCTGATTACATATTAAAAACGGTCGTTATGACGGAAAGGAGCAATCGAATGATTTTCAAAAACATACGGGATCTTATCCGCAATCACACGCTCCTTTTTACCATTTTCACGTTGCTGTTGGCATTTTCCTTTTGTGGGGTATTATACTCCGTCAATCTGCTGACCAATGTAAAGAAAAACAATTCTAAAACACCAAAGGAAGACCGCGCTTATGTGTTTTCGGTAAATGACATCGCCCTCGACAATAAATTAAAGCGCATTGCTTTGGATGATGAAGCCTTTGAGCATATTTATTGTGTGATCGACAACCACGGTGAGCGGATCATTGCGGATTTTTTGGCGCAAGACGAAGAGGATGGCAAGGTATCCTTTGGTAAATTTTTTGAGCAAGAGGATATCGAAAAGGGTGCAAAGAAGGTGATTTTGCCAAATTACCCGAATTTTTCTGACGAAGAGCTTGCACAGCACACTGTGTTGAAAATTGGAGAGATTTATACCATTGGCACAACCGCTTACCAAGCAATCGGCATAGGTGTGCATTCACAGTTTGTTTATCAAATACCTTACAATTCCATACAAGACAAATCAGTCATTTCGCAGGTTGCCATCGTTACAAAAAGCATTGGAGACAAAGAGCAAATACGCACTTTGTCGTCACAGTTACAAAGCGTTTTTGGGGGAGAGGTCATTCAGGAACCCACCGCCAAAGAGCTTTCATTTTTTAGCAAGCACGGCCTGACCGACGTTTTCCTTGTGATTGGGGTAACGGCGGTGAGTGTTTTTAATCTCGCCTATATTTACCTGCATATTCTCGAAATGCGAAAAAAAGAAATTGCAATCAACAGAATTTCAGGGCAAACGGCACTCTCGGTAGTGGCAACTTCTTATGGAGAGGTCTTTATCCTTTCTACCATTGTATATTTTATTTGCGTGCTGTTCTTTAATCTGGTGATCCTGCCTTTGCTTGGTGGGTTGGGGTATTGGTTTGCCGACTCCCTTGGTTTTTATCAATATCTGTTTGTCTATATTGTTTTGGTTGCTATTTACAGTATTGTATTTTTGCCTGCTTTAATATGTCATGCTATCAAATCTCCTATCGAAGCATTGACATACGAATAACGGAGGACTATGCGTATGTTTATGATACTGGGCAAACTGTTACTGAAAAAGAAACTGTGGCTGAATCTTATCGTTATACTGCAACTTGCTTTTGTATTAACGGTGGCAAACGTGCTGATCGGGAATTTCAATAAAAGCCACAAAAATTCGGAGCTTACAAAGTGCTACGAAGACTCCACCGCGTTTTTTTCGCCCATGCGAATTGACGGAGAAGCGCAAATTGATATTGATTACGAGCTGCTCAAAAAAGAGGGGACACAGATTGAATTTTTACCCAATAAAATAAAGGGCGATCAAGTGCAGATATTTTGCTATGGAACACACACCTTTCAAGGGTTAAGATCCCAATTGGAAACGGGAGAGTGGCCGATAGAGCAATACTCGGATGGATATGTGAATTGTATAGTGATCGGAAATAAATATAGTATCGGAGATATTTTTACGGAAGAGATCGACGGTCGCACGGTTTCTTTTCGTGTGTGCGGCAGTGTTGGCGAAAAAGCAACTCTGATCAGCCCGTCAAAAAGCTCTTATTCAATGAGCGCAGATCTGCTGTTTTTTGATTACAACGCAAGCAAAAGCGGTTCGGCAATCATTTGCTCTTCCGATGAGATAGCCAATCTGGTAAAAACTCGCGGGAACGCGATGGTGTTTTATACAACCGAAAATTCTGTTGCACATTTGCAAAACACCGGCAAGGTTTTTGGAATGCAACAATTGCGTAATAACTCAAACGAAGAGCTGCTTTGGGTAATCAAATCCTTTTTGCCGCTTGCCGTTTGCTTTTGTTTGATGGGAGCGGTTGCGGTGGTTGGAATGGCGTGCATGAACATCCTAGCCAACAGACAAGTATTTGAAGTGTATTTCAGATGCGGAATGACGAAAAAAGACGGCTTTTTACTCAATCTCGGTTATATGTGCTGGATGATTTTGGGTATTGCGATCACAACCGTTGTTTTGTTCGTTCTTTTTGCTTTGGTAGGGACCGTTGATAGCGCCAATTACCTTGTTGGAATCAATCAGTTCGTTTTTTCTATTGGGTATTTGACGGTGATAGCTGTTTTAACGGCACTGATTTCTTTGCCGATGCTGAACTATTTGGACAGATAAAAAGGAGGTGTAGCGTGTGGGGATCCTGCTGGAAAAAGTGAATAAATATTATTGCTATAAAAAGCCAAACCAAAACCATGCGCTCAAGGATATTTCGCTGAATATAGATGACGGCGAGTTTGTGGCGGTAGTAGGCAAATCGGGGGCAGGAAAATCAACCTTGTTACATATACTTGCTTGCATTGAGCGATTTGAAGGTGGCAGTTATTTTTTAAATGACACCAAAACAGAAACACTTTCCGATGCCTCCAAAAGCAACCTGCGCAACAAACAAATCGGTGTCGTTTTGCAGGGATTGGGACTGATAGAAGGGTATACGGCTTTGGAAAACGTAATGACCCCGTTGCATTTTTCCAAGGGGAAGTCTCGGCGTCAAAAACAAGAGTTGACGCTGCAAGCCTTGCAGCGTGTTGGAATTACAGAGCTTGCCAAAAGCAAGGTCAACAAAATTTCGGGCGGGCAAAGGCAGCGTGTTGCAATTGCTCGGGCTATTGTAAATTCTCCTGCGATTTTGCTTGCAGACGAGCCGACAGGAGCACTGGATGCTGAAACTGCAATGGAAATCATGCAGGTCTTTCGGGATCTGAACGCAACGGGCATCACCGTGATCGTTGTTACACATGATGAAAAAATCGCCGAATGCTGCCATCGCCGAATCGTCATTGATGACGGCAGAATCATATCTGATAGCAGGTAGGGAATTCCTTACCTGCTTTTTTGTTGCAAATTTTTCGTCTCCCCATTTTCTTTCATCATTTTTTTACATCCTATTGACAAATGCATTGATTCATATTATAATGTTAGCGTAAAAAGCGAAAGCCCCAAAAATCCATTTAGGAGTTACATACATGAGGACGAAAATCGACTTTAAAAACCATATCATCGATGTGTTGTGCGCCCTTGCCGCAGGCGTGATCGTTGGCACGGCATATCACTTCTTTCAAAACAGCAACGGCTTCGCTCCCGGTGGCGTGGGCGGTCTTGCAACCATTACCCACCATCTGCTTGAGGATCGCGTCAGCTGGTCTGTTTTGATGGTCGCATTCAATTTGCCCATCTTTGTTTTGGTCAGTGCGTTCATTAACAAAAAGCTTGGTGCTATTTTGAGCTTGTATATGGTGGTGCAATCCTTTATCCCCCGTCTTTACGAGGCGATTGGCTGGTTGCCCTACAGCTTGGCAAACAACCAAGAGGATTTTAACATTGTGTTTGCCTGCATTGCAACGGGTGTGGTTTCGGGCTTTGGCTTCTCTTTGATGCTGCGTCGTTTTGGCGCGAGCGGCGGTACGTACGGCATTTCGGCCCTGATCAAAAAATGGAAGCCCGAAATGAACATCGCTTACGTCTCCTTTGTTATGGATACCAGCGTGGTGCTGATTGCATTCTTCGTGTACGGAATGAGAATTACACCTGTTATTTGTACCCTGCTCAATCTGTTTATTGCAAACATTATCGTCGACCGCGGACTGAGCGGTATTAAGAACGGATACAAATTTGAAATCATTACCACCCACCCTGCAGAAATTTCCCAAGAGCTGATGACACGTCTACACCGCGGCGTTACCGAGGTGCAGGTTCACGGAATGTATTCGGACACCGACAAATATATGCTGATTTGCATCATTCACAAGCGCCAAATCGGCGAAATGATGAAAATCCTCAAAGCCTACCCCGATACCTTTGCAAGCTTTGGCAGAGTAAACGAGGTGTTTGGAAACTTTAAAAAGCATGTTTGAATAAAAAAGAGAGCTGGTGCTCTCTTTTTTGTTTTACGTTCATTCGATATTATTCAACAAACTGTTGACAAATCAACAAAATAGTGGTAAAATGAAAATGCTACACAATTACATATTTTGATACATTTGTGGAAAAACACTTAAGTAAAAGTGCGTTTTCCTTTTTTCCGTTTCACAAATGGGAATGTAATTGTGTAGCAACAATATGGAAGATGCATTTTTCGGGTGCATCGTCTTCGATGCACCTTTTTTGTATTTTGACCGCAATTCAACAAACCGTTTAGCAATTCATTCGTTTGTTGATTGACAAAATTCAACGCTTCGTTTATAATGAAGTCGAATCCGGATTAGCAAATCATCAGAACAAGAAAAGGAGTATTTTATAATGATTGGTCCTAACATCAAAAAACTGCGACTGCAGCATGGATTGACGCAGAAAAATTTAGCTGATAAATTGTTTGTTTCAGCTCAAGCCGTTTCAAGATGGGAAAATGACGAGGTTGAACCTTCTATCAACACAATTTTAGAATTGGCAAAAATTTTTGGCGTTACCGCCGACGAAATCCTCAATCCTCAAGAAACTTCCACACAAAAAACTGACGAACCTCAAGATATAACAGAGCCTCTAAAAGAAACCCCTGCGGAGAAAGAAGAACCAAAAATTCAAGAGACCAAACATCAAGAACCGCCAAAACCGATTTTGGGCATTTGTGAAACCTGCAATTCCCCTATATATAATGCAAATGAAATAATACGTGAAAACAAAAAGGTAATTTGCGTAAAATGCCGTCAAGAAAGAGAACGTCGAAAGCATCAGCTGGCGATTGCCGATGCAAAGAAACGGAGAAAGCGATCCTTTATTTTTGGAATTCTCGCCTCGGTAGTTGGCTTCATTATTACAATAGCCATTTGGAACCACCCTCTGGCAAACTCTACAACGCACATAGTCAGCATTTTACTTTCCCTTGCTATGTTTACTTTTGTTTCCTGCTGCATTTTGAACAACAATTTTGTTGGAGAAATGTTTTTGAGAATTGCCACTTGGAGCGTTAAAGCTCCCGGCTTGATTTTTACACTTGATCTTGACGGATGCCTTTGGTTTATCGGTATGAAAATTTTGATTGCCATATTGGGTGTTCTGCTTGGAATCGTCATGTTCTGTTTGGCATTGACCCTTGGAGCAGCCGTTTCCATTTTTGTATATCCTTATGCAATTATCATGAACCAAAAGCGCCCCGAAGATACATATTTTTAAAATGAAACACAAGAAAGGATTTTGTTATGAAAAAAGTATTATCTATTGTATTAATGCTCGCAACACTCTTAGCAATTGTTTCTTGCAAAAAAACCTCAAATGATCAACCCACTACCCCCGCGGACACAAATTCCAACATTGTAACAACACCGAGTGAAACCACTAAAGGCGAAACTCCCGACGCAACTACGCCCGAGGTAACCACCACGGATGAAATTCCCGATACAACTACACCCGATGTAACCACACCCAATGTAACCACACCCGATGAGCCATCCTGTACAACAACACCTGAAGAAACCACTACTGAAGAAACGCCCGGTGTTGATGTTCCCAATGAAAAAACCGATTTTTTGGCGTGCTTGGATGTATTGCTAAAGGGCTATAAATGGAATCCTGCATCGATCATTCCCGAAGAATTCAGCCCTGAAAACGCCTCTAATTTTGTAGACATCGATTCCATTAATAACAGCTATACAAATTTTGTTTCGGTTTCCAACATTCCGCAAAACGGCATTGGCGAGCAATGGAACATGGTGATTGAAAATATTTCCGAGTCACAAATTTTCTTTACAGTTCTTTCTGTTGTTGATAACCTTGCAACCGTATCGGTAACAGCATTTAACAATTATCTTGACAAAAACCCGTCGGATACCGCGCATTATCAATTTGAAGAAGGCATATATTCTGTAACCATTCACTGCACAGAAGATACCCTCGATTACGTTTTGGAATATACCGCAACTCTTCCCGTTTTGGGCGAGCAAAGTGTACAAATTGCACTCTCTATGGATATTGCAACGCAAGACAAGGCTGTTCGCGTTCAAATCGGTGATGCAAATGCACTGCGTTATACAGTTGGGGAGAGCCAATATTCTTTTGCCGTTAAGTATTTTGGTGTAAGACGTGCTTACTTTGAGATTCTTCAAAACGAGGACGAAACTTTGGAAGGACACATTTATGAATATTTGACTGCCGAGGAATTGGGAATAGGAGTAGAAAAAGCAAGCGTTGCTGATTTTTACATTACGGATGAGTATGTTACCGTAGTAGGCAACAAGGCTGACGGAATGATTGGATTCTCAGGTTCTATCTGTGAGCTCTACTCCTCAACCACCGGCAGACTGATTGCGTATGAAGTGAAGGAAGAAACAGAAATTCTTGGAAGTTCAATAATCTATAATACACTTTGGTTTGATTTGGAAGATATAGACGGAATCAAATCTATCAAGTGCGTCCCCGGAAAAAGTTTGGAAGATAAGGATACGTTCTACGTCAACGGTTCCACTACTGCATGGGCATACGAGACCTACGGATGGTCCGGCGGCTTAAAAAGTGCATCTCGCAGATTTGATATTGAATTCAGAACACAGTATTTCTATTACTATGACTCTGCAAACGAAAAATACGAAAAAATCAAAATAGAAGTTCCCATGCTCTTTGTTCAGGAAGAAGTTTTTGATGATTTGACAAAAGATGTAAAAAAGGCAAATGGCGTTACTGTTTCCGTAAAAATTAGTGATGGCAATTTAGAAGTCTTGACAGAAGAATATGGCTCTAAGATCGAGATTTTGGAAGAAAACAAAGAAAAGTATACAATAGAAGCCATTATCGCTTTCATTGGGGAGAAAAAAGAATTTCTCAACTAATTTCAACTGTATTTTAAAAGGCAATCACTCCCGTGGTTGCCTTTTAATTGTAAATAAAGTTTTATGTTCCGTCCCCCCCTTGCAATCGCATTTCAATCGTGCTATAATAATGGTAGAAAACTTTTGGTGAGGTGAATGGTATGTGGCCTTTTAAAAAGAAATATCCTGCGGTGGCAAAGTATCGGTTGCGGGATTGCGTGCGCTTTTATCATCGGGGCGATATGCGCGTTGCGTGGGTTTACGGTGCTGCGGTTGACAAAAAATCTGCCGCTGTTACCTACACGTTGCAGGTTGGCGGTCAATGCCCTGCCCTCATCTATGACGTTCCCGAGAGTGACATCATTGGGCTGAAAGAGGACTGATGATTTTTTATTAGCGTATTGACATTTTTCTCATTTGGAGATATAATAAAACCATTAAAAACCACAAAGGAGACTTTTTTATGAGCAGTTTTGAGAATTTACGCATTGTGGATAACTTTTATCAGACATCTCTGTTCTTCCCGATGCCCACCGTTGTGATCAGCACTTTGTGCGAGGACGGCACTACCAATCTTGGTCCTTACTCCCTGATTCAACCCTACTACGTTGCAGGCAAGGACTACTATGCAATGCTCCTCTCTTGTCGCAACTCTTCCAACACTGCGCAAAACATTTTGCGCAACGGAAAGTGCGCCCTCAACTTTATTGATGACAATCCCAAAACCTTCAAAGAAGCAGTTAAGCTTTCTTGGCCCGGCGACAAGCCCTCCGAAAAAATGCCCAAGTGCAACTTCCGTTTGGAGAAAAGTTTGATTGAAGAAGAAAGCGGTGAAGCTCGCCCGATGGTTATGACCGATGCTATCGAGGTTATCGAGTGTACGTGGGTACGTGAACTAGACGGTGCCGACAAGGATCTGCCCGGCGAGTTGAACGGCTACGAGGGTCCTTATCACGATTTTAACGGTATTACATCCAAATTTGGCGCGCACTTCATCCTGAAGATCGATAAGATTTTGATGAAGAAGAAGTACAGCGATGCCATCATCAACGGTGTTAAGGCAAAAGACTTCCCCGCTCTGCCCGTTGACTACGGCTACAGAGATAGCAAGAACTTCTGGTTCCATCGCAAAACACGCATGAGAGCCGAGCTTTTGCAGGTTCGTCAAGCGTCTCTCGAGTCTGTTCGTTATGCAGCTGACCGCGCAGACGACACCGTAAAATTCACCGATGAAGCTCTTATGACCATTCTCGGTGTGCCGCGCGTATTCCTCTCTGTTGTGCTCAAGGGCTGCGTTGCCTGGGCAAAAGAAAACGGTGTTACGCTCGTTACTGCCGAGCATATGCAAATTATCAATGACAAGAGATCGAAAGAGAAAAACAAAAAGTAAAAAGAACGCACGCCCAACCAAAACAAGTCGGAGGCCAAGCGGTCTTAGGAAGACAACACTTGAAACCAA